>NZ_BAABDO010000011.1:0-107596 GCF_039539665.1 Actinomadura keratinilytica | reverse complement strand
GACGGCCGCGCCGCCCGCCGCGCCCGAGCCGTCGCGTCCGCGCCGCGGCCGGTCCGCCCCGGCGGACCCGGCGCCCGAACGGTCCGGCCCGCCGTGGTCGGCGGACGACGCGCCCAAGGGGCCGATGCCGCCGCTTCCCCAGAACGGCCGCGGCGAGCTGAACGGCTCGCGCAACGGACGGCCGGTCGGCGGACGCGGCGGCGGCCGCCGCCCGGCGCGGCCCGGTCGGCACGGCACCCAAGGTTCGGACACCGGCCGCCCGCCGCCGCGTGACGCGTCCCCGGCCGGCGGCCGCATGTCGCGCAACGGGGCGTCCGCGCCGTCGGCGTCGTCCTCGCGGAGAAAGCCCGGCGACGGCGACCCGAGCCGCACCGCCGAGGACAAGTTCTCCCTGGACGACCTGGCCAAGGACGCCAGGCCGCGCAAGAACGAGTCCACCCTCATGCGCTACGACCTCGACAGGTGAGCGGGGGCCCCGAAGGCCGGATCGCGCGCAAGCTCGGGCGGCTGCTGTCGTCCGCGGGCGGCGCGGTCACGGTCCAGTTCGTCACCGCGGGCGGCAGCCTGGTCGTGCAGGCGCTGGCCGCCCGCGGCCTGGGCGCCGACGGCTACGGCGCGTACGCGCTGTTCGTCGCCGTCCTCGTCATGATCACCGCGGTGCAGACGGCGTGGGTGGGCGACACCCTGACCGTCTTCGACCGGTTCGACCCGCGGGTGCGCGGCGCGCTGCTGCTGTCGGTCGCGGGCACCGTGACCGCGGGCGCGCTCGTCGGCGCGGTGATCTCGCTGGTGATGGACCTGGCGGGCGCGGCGGGCACGGCGCTGTTCGCGCTGCTGGTCGCGCTGTGGCTGCTGAACGAGACCGGCCGGCGGATCTTCACCGCGCGGATGGAGTTCTGGCGCCTGGCGCTGAACGACTGCAGCTACCTGCTGGTCACGCTGGGCGTGCTGGGCGGCTGGCAGACGCTGGCGGGCGAGGCGACGCTGGAGCTGCTGCTCGGCGCGATGTGCGTGGGCTGCGCCGCCTCGATCCTGCTGGCCTGGCTGCGGCTGCCGCGCGAGGAGTACGCCCGGGCGCCGCTGCGCGGCACCGCGTTCGGCGAGATCGCCGCGTTCGCGTGGTGGCGGTCGATCCAGGCGGGCATCCGGCCGAGCGCGCTGCTGGCCGCCCGGCTGATGATCGCCGGGTTCGCGTCCACGGCCGCGCTGGCGTCGGTGGAGGCGGCCCGGCTGCTGCTGGCCCCGGCGCTGACGTTCGTCAACGGCGCGGGCTGGTTCCTGCTGGGCGACTTCGCCAAGGCCGAACGCGAGGGACGCCCCATGCGGGCCCGGCAGGCGGTACGGGCGTGCACGCTGATGGCGGGCATCGCGCTGGTGATGAGCCTGGCCGGGATCGCGCTGGCGGGCTGGCTGGGGCCGGTGGTGACCGGCGGCTCGTTCGACGTCGACGGCCGGGCCGCGGTCGGCTGGGGCGTGTACGCGGTGTGCTTCGCCTGCACGCTGCCGCTGGCGAGCCTGGCCACCGCCCGCAAGCGGTCCCGGACGGTGTTCGCCATCCGCAGCGTGGAGAGCACGGTCGGGCTGCTGGTCCTTGCGGTCCTGCTGGCCGTGGACGAGCGGGCGGCGTCGATCGCCCCGTTCTGCCTCGGCGCCGGGGGACTGGTGTCGGCCGCGCTGCTGTGGCGGATGCTGCGCCGGGGCGACCCGCCGGCCGGCGCCGCACCGGCCGGGCCGCCCGCGTCCGGCGAGCCCGCCGCGGACCTCAGCAGAACCTGATGGACACCGGATGAACGCCATGAAACCAATAGGCAGAACTGCGACAACGGTCGGGCGAAGGGCTGCTAGCGTACGGCTGTTCTCCCAGGACGGACGTACACGTAGGCCCGCATACAGGGGCAAGGGGGCTGCATGCGCGAGGTGATCGGCTTCACGCCGGGGGTCTTCGACCTCTTCCACGTCGGTCACCTGGACGTCCTGCGACGTTCGGCCCGGCTGTGCGACCGGCTCGTCGTCGGCGTGTGGTCCGACGAGCTGGCCGAACGGGTGCACGGCACGCGGCCGGTGGTGCCGCAGCTGGAGCGCATGGAGATCGTCGGCAACGTGCGCGGCGTCCACGACGTCGTGCCGCTGGAGCGGGCGGCGCTGCGGCCCGCCCTCGACGCGGTCGGCTTCGGCGTGGTGTTCGCCGGCGCGGACGCGTCCCCGGACGACGCCGGCGGCGCCGCCGCGGCGGCCGAACGCGAGCTGGCGGGCACGGGCGTGCGCGTGGTGTCGTTCCCCGACGTGGCCGAGACCCGCAGCCCGGTCCTGCGCGAACGCATCCGCATGTCCCGCGCCGGCGGTGCCGGCGCCGCACCGAGGACGTCGGTCGCGTGAGCGCGCCGACCGCTTCGGACGCCGCCGCGCCCGCCGGTTTCCGCGCGGCGCTGACCCGGCTGGGGTCCGCGCAGAAGAGCGCCAAGGGCGCCCCCGCCTACTCCCGGTTCGTCAACCGCAAGCTGGGCCGCGTGCTGGCCGCCGCCTCGTACGTGGCCGGCCTGACGCCCAACCAGGTCACCGCGATCAGCGCCTGCTTCACCTTCACCGGCATCGCGCTGATCGCGCTGGTCGATCCGGCGCCGTGGCTGGGCGCGGCGGTGTGCCTGGCGCTGGTGGTCGGCTACGCCTTCGACTCCGCCGACGGCCAGCTGGCCCGGCTGCGCGGCGGCGGCTCGGCGTCCGGCGAGTACCTGGACCACATGGTGGACGCGGCGAAGATCTCCGCGCTGCACTCGGCGGTGCTGGTGTCCTGGTACCGGTTCTACGACCTGGACCGCGACGCCTACCTGCTGGTCCCGCTCGGGTTCACCATCGTGGCCGCGGTGATGTTCTTCGGGATGATCCTCAAGGACCTGCTGGCGCGGGCCCGCCGCACCGGCCCGGCGCCCGCCCCGGCGGCGCCGTCGACGCTGCGGTCGCTGCTGGTGATCCCCACCGACTACGGGGTGCTGTGCGTGGCGTTCCTGCTGCTCGGCTTCACCGACGTGTTCCTGCCCGTCTACACCCTGCTGTTCGCCGGGAACGCGCTGTTCCTGCTGGCCGCCTCCGTCAAGTGGTTCCGCGAGGTCGGCGGCCTGGACGCCCCGGCGGCCGGCGCGCGGCCGGCCGAGACGGGGGTGCGCCGGTGAGCCGCCGCACGGGCGTGGTCGGGTACGTGCCGGGCGCCTACGACATGTTCCACATCGGGCACCTCAACATCCTCAAGCGGGCCCGGGCCGAGTGCGACCACCTCATCGCGGGCGTGGTCACCGACGAGGTGCTGGAGCAGGTCAAGGGGCGGGCGCCGATCGTCCCGCACGCCGAGCGGATGGAGATCGTCGGCTCGATGGGCTGCGTCGACGAGGTCGTCACCGACGTCTCCGCCGACAAGGTGGTGATGTGGGAGCGCCTGGGGTTCGACGTGCTGTTCAAGGGCGACGACTGGAAGGGCACCCCCAAGGGCGACCGCCTCGAAGCCGACCTCGGCGCGCGCGGGGTGCGGGTGGTCTACTTCCCGTACACGGTGCACACCTCCAGCACCGCGCTGCGGGCCCTCATCACCGGCTCCCGCTGAGCGGCGCCGGGCCGGGCGCCCGGCGCCGGGCGGCGGCTAGCTCCTGCCCGCAGGGGTCCGCGAGACCTCCGGCTCGTCCTGCCGGGGCGCCCGCGCGAGTCTGCCGGTGATCTCCAGGGCGGGCAGGCCGTGGCGGCGGCGCAGCAGCGCCCAGGCCGCGGTGCCCGCCACGGCCAGCCCGACGAGCGTCCAGGCGAGCACCTCGGTGCCCATGCCGAACATCTTCAGCGCGGACGCGACGAGCACGAACGCCAGCGCGCGGCGGATCAGGCCGCCCGGGGCGCGCGAGGAGATCCGCGACCCCAGGTAGACGCCGGGGACGGAGCCGACCAGCAGCGCCGCGGTGACCTCCATGTGGAAGTCGCCGAACAGCAGGTGGCCGAGGGCGGCGGCGAACACCAGCGGCACCGCCTGCAGCAGGTCGGTGCCGACGAGCTGGTTGGCCTTGAGCGTCGGGTACAGCGCCAGCAGCGCCACGATGATCAGCGAGCCGGAGCCGACCGAGGTGATGCCGACCACCAGTCCGCCGACCGCGCCGACCAGCAGGGTCGGCACCGGCCGGATCCTGATGGCGGGCGCGTCGGCGGCGGCGGGCGAGCCGGGGGCGGCGGTGCGGCGCTCGCCGGGCCCGCGCCGCGCGGCCCGGTCGGCCAGCGCCAGGTAGCCGCGCGCGATCAATCCGGCGGCCGCCAGCAGCAGCGCCGCGCCCATGGCCTTCTGGATGACGTCCTGCACGGCGGCGCCGTCGCCGAGGGCCCGGGCCACCAGCACGCCGCAGAACGCGCAGGGCACCGAGCCAGCGCACAGCCACGCCACCAGGCGCAGGTTGATGGTGCCCTGGCGGTAGTGGACGGCGCTGCCGACCGGCTTCATCACCGCCGCGGCGACCAGGTCGCTGGACACCGCCGCCAGCGGGCTCACGCCGAAGAACGTCACGAGCATCGGCGTCATGAGCGCGCCGCCGCCCATGCCGGTCAGCCCGACGACGATGGCGACCAGGAAGGAGCCGAACGCCATCGTCCAATCGAAGTCCATGAGCATGACCTACCGGGTATATCGGGAAAACCGAAAAACAAGACTAAACGCCCGGCAGGCATGATCGGCAGCCAGGGGTCCCGTACCGGACAGGACATGAAAAAGTGGCCGCTGCGTCGGGTGGGCTAGGCGGGGCGCACCCAGCCGCCCTTCTCCAGCAGGTCCAGCACGCGGGCGACGGCCTCGTCGGGCTCCAGCCCGGTGGTGTCGAGCCGCAGGTCGGCGCCGCCGTCGACGGCCGGGTCCGGCTCCTCGTACGGGTCGGAGACGCCGGTGAACTCGGGGATGAGCCCGGCCCGCGCCTTGGCGTACAGGCCCTTGCGGTCGCGCCGCTCGCACTCCTCCAGCGGCGTGGCCACGTGCACCAGCACGAAGTCGCCGACCGCCGACACCATGCGGCGCACCTCGGCGCGGGTGGCGGCGTACGGGGCGATCGGCGCGCAGATCGCCACCCCGCCGTGCCGGGTGATCTCGGCCGCCACGAACCCGATGCGGCGGATGTTGAGGTCCCGGTCGGCGCGGGAGAACGTCAGCCCGGCCGACAGCAGCCGCCGCACCACGTCGCCGTCCAGCAGGCTGACGGTGCGGCCGCCGCGTTCGACCAGCGCGTCGGCCAGCCCGCGCGCCACCGTCGACTTGCCCGACCCCGACAGCCCGGTGAAGAACACCGTCAGGCCGCGCTCGTGCTTGGGCGGCCGCGCCACGGCCAGCTCCGCGGCGACCGCGGGCGGGGTGAACCAGTCGGGGATCGGCTCGCCCCGGTCGAGCAGCTCGCCGAGCCGCTCGCGGGTCAGCTCCGCCTGGACGTGGTCGGGCTCGATGCGGGCGACGGGACGCCACACCTCCACGTCGGCGTCGTAGGCCCACGGCTCGGGCACCACCACCGGGATCGGGGCGCCGTCGGCGGTCTTCTCGGCGGTGTCGGCCTGCTGCTCGTCGGCCAGCAGGTGGGTGGCGCCGTAGGCGGCGGCGACGTGCGCGCGCAGCAGCAGGTCGCGTTCGCCGCCGGGGTCGTCGATGTCGCGCGGCGGCAGCGGCACCGGGACGACCTGCGCGCCGTCCGGCAGGTCGCGGCGCACCGCCAGCAGGGCCCGCACCAGCGCCTCGTCGTGTTCGCCGCCCAGCAGCGGCAGCACCAGCACCCGCGCGCCGAGCCGCTCGGCCACCTGCCGCACCTGGCCCAGCTGCTTGCGGTGCAGCGGCTCGCGGGTGGCGACGGCCAGCAGCGGGCCGTCCGGGCGCTCCAGCTCGTCGGGACGGCGGCGCAGGCGGTGGAACGGTCCGTGCGCGGGGGCGCGCAGCGGTTCCAGGCCGCCGGCCAGCCGCCAGCCGCCGCTGGTGGGGTCCCGCCAGGACTCGGCGACGCTCAGCACGGCCAGCGGCACGCCCTCGGGGTCCTGCAGGACGACCTTCTCGTGACCGGTCAGCTCCTCGGGCACCGCGAGGGTGACCGGCACGGGCCACGGCGTGCCGTCGGCCAGCCGGCCGCCGGCGATCACCATGGCGGTGTCGAACGAGCCGAGGAACCCCTTGAGCGGGGGGTAGGCCCCGGCCAGCAGCAGTTCCAGATCGGCCAGCTCGACCGTGCCCGGCGTGTGTGCGGGCAGGTCGCGCAGCGTGTCGGGAAGGCCCGTCTCGGCGGTCACCGCGGTCTCCGATCCTGCCCGGGCGGGGAACCGGGCCGACGCAGGTCAGTAGGGGGATTCCGCAGAAAATTTACCTACCGTCCACCGGTGTGCGCATCTCGGCCCGCCGCGGCGGGGCGGGGCGGCCGCCGGACGGGGCGCGCGCTCAGATGACCCGTGCGAAACGGTTCTCGGGCTTGCGGATGACCAGCGTCACCTCGCTGTGCTCGGCGGTCAGCCGCCCGCGCGACAACGACGCCACCAGCTGGCACAGCCCGCCGACGAGGCCGGAACCGGCCCCCAGCGCGTCCAGCGAGGCGCGCGAGGTGTACTCCTCGGCGATCACCAGCCCGCGCATGACGCAGTACCAGCGCATGCCCTGCCGGGAAGCGACCTTCTCGTACACGGCGGGCGGCGGCACGCCGATGCGGGCGGCGCGCTCGCCGCCGGGCCGCCGGCGGGCGCGGCGCCCTTCGCGCCCCTCCGCGGTGCCGTCCGCGCCGTCCCGGGAGGCGGCGGCCGCCGGGAAGACCGCCTCCCGGGGGCCCCCGGCCTGCGGCGCGGAGCGCATCGCGCCCGGCGACGCCTCCGGCCGCAGCAGCAGCTCGACCCGGCCGCGCCGGGCCAGGTGGCGCCACAGCGGGTCGCGCAGCCAGCGGGGCAGCCTGCGGTCCAGGAAGCCGAACGCGGTGTTGCGGTCGCGCAGCCGCACCAGCAGCAGCCCGCCGGGCTTGAGCGCGGCGACGAACCGGTCGAGCACCAGCTCGGCGTGCGGCACCCGCTCGATGAGGAACGAGGCGTGCACCACGTCGTAGGCGCGCGGCGGCATGGGCACGGTGCGCAGGTCGCCCAGGTGCCATTCGTCCAGGTCGGTGCGGTCGGCGGTGTGCGCCCGCAGCGCCGGGGCGTCCATGTCGACACCGGTGACCCGACGCTCGCAGTCGCCCAGGTCCAGGCCCCGCCCCCAGCCGCATCCGGCCTCCAGGATGTGGACGGGCCGCAGCGGCCGGTCATGGGCGTACTGCCGGACGCGTTCTGAGAACAGATCACCGTCGTTGAGCGGCGGCGTACGCAGATCGGTCACAATCTCGCAGCGTAATCGCACGACTGCGCACTGTCCGCTATTTGCGGCTTCTTGGCATGCCGCATGCGGCCAGGCGACCAACCCCGCGGGCGATCCGCGCGTCAAAACGCGGGGCGCGCCGCCGTCAGTGCTCATGGCCGTCGGCCAGGTCCAGGTCGCGCGGGGTGAGCAGCCACGCCAGCGCGGCGCCGAGGAGCAGCAGGGCGCCGCCCGCCACGCCGGCCCACTCCAGCGACGAGGTGAACGCCTCCCGCGCCCGTTCGGCCAGCCGCGCCCCGGCCTCGCCGAAGGACGCGAAGACCTCCAGCGCGCCGCCCAGCGACTCGCGCGCGGTGGCGGCGGCCGATCCGGTCAGCCCGGCGTCGGCGAGCCGCTCCGGGGGCAGGCCGGCCCGATAGACGGCGGCGGCCACGCTGCCCAGCACGGCCACGCCGAGCGCGCCGCCCAGCTCGTAGGTGGTCTCCTCCATGGCGGCGGCGCTGCCGGAGCGCTCCGGCGGGGCGCCCGCCATGATCACGGCGGATGCCACGGCCAGCGAGCCCAGTCCCGCGCCGACCAGCGTCAGCGCGGCGGCGACGGTGCCGTACCCGAGCGGCTCGGGGGCGGCGGGCAGCACCAGGAACCCCAGCCCGGTGACGGCCAGGCCGCCGGCCAGCACGGTGCGCGCGCCGATCCGGGCGGCCAGCGCGGGGGCCAGCGGCGACAGCACGGCCGTGGCGATCGCGCTGGGCAGCAGCCGCACCCCCGTCTCCAGCGGCGGGTAGCCCCGCACCAGCTGCATCCACTGCGCCAGCAGCAGCATCGCCGCGGACACCGCGATGCTCGCGCTCAGCGCGGCCACCAGCCCGGCGCAGAAGGCCGGCCGCCGCAGCAGCCGCACGTCCAGCATCGGGTCGGGGCGGCGCAGGCAGCGCACCGCGAACCAGCCGAGCGCGGCGGCGGCGAGCGCGGCGGCGGCGAGCGCGCCGGGGTCGGCCGGGCCGTCCCTGCCGAAGTGCTTGATCGCGTAGACGAGGGCGACCATGCCGACGATCGACAGCAGCGTGCCCGGAAGGTCCCAGCTCCCCGCGCCGGCGGCCCCGCCGGAGGCGGCCGGGCGCCGGTTGCGCGACTCGGGCAGCAGCCAGCGGCCCAGCACCAGCGCCGCCGCCATGATCGGGACGTTCACCAGGAACGCCGACCGCCAGCTGAAGTGCTCCAGCAGCACGCCGCCCAGGATCGGGCCGAGCGCCGAGCCCAGGCCCGCCATCGTGGCCCAGATGCCCAGGGCGGTGGCGCGCTCGCGCGGGTCGGTGAACAGGTGCCGGATCATCGACAGGGTGGCCGGCATGATCATCGCGCCGCCCACGCCCAGCACGGCCCGCACGGCGATGACCGCGCCGGGGGTCGCGGCGGCCGGCACCGCCAGCGAGGCCAGCCCGAAGGTGGCGAATCCCGCCAGCAGCACCCGCCGGCGGCCCCACCGGTCGCCGAGCGCGGCGGCGGTGACCAGCAGTCCGGCCACCACCAGCGAATAGACGTCGACGATCCACAGCAGGCTGACCGCGTCCGGCCGCAAATCGGCCGACAGCGCGGGCAGCGCCACGTTGAGGACCGTCATGTCCATCACGACGATCAGCAGGCTGGCCGACAGCACCGCCAAGCCCGCCCAGCGGCGCGGGTGCGGACGCGTGCGGGCCGGGTCGGCCGGCTTCGCGGTGTGGGTCATGCCCGCCCCCGCGCGTCCGCGGCGGCGCGCCGGTCGAGCGCGTGCAGCGCGAGATCCCGGCCGGTGCGGTGGCGGCGCACGGGGGCGAAGGTGACGCCGATCACCCCGGTGAGCTGGGCCGACGAGGCGGCCGGGCGGCCATTGCGATGGCGGATCCCCGCAGTGGGAATTTCCTCGGTGTCCATGTAGTGAATTACGCTCGTCTCTACTGTGACAATTTCGTTGCAGCCTATACAGATTTCTTGGACTGCGCGAATTTCGTCGCGACCTATGCGAATTCCGTGGCCTGGAGAAAATTCGTCGCGGCCTATCCGAGTGCGGCGCGGCCGGATGATCGCGCGGGGGCCCGTACGGGACGGTATGCGGGCGCGTAGGCTGGTACCGCACACCGGGGTCCGGCGGATTCCGGGGCTTCGGGCTGCCCCGCGACGGGGCGTCCGCCGGCGGCGCGGCCGGGCGGGCGCCGGGCACGGCGGGCGGAGGTCTTTCGAACGGCGGGGCGGGGGCCGCCCTCGCAAGGAGCACCGACGAGCGGGCGAACATGACGCTTTCTGGACTTGTTGACCTGGCCTGCGGCGACCCTCGGCTGGCCGCCGCGCTGAAGAACGCGCGCGCCGACCGGGACGTGGTCGCGCCCCCGGCCACGTGGCCGATCCTTGCCGCCGCCCTGGCGCGCCGCGGCGGCGGGGGCGTGGTGCTGGCCGTCACCGCCACCGGACGCGAGGCCGAGGACCTGGCGTCCGCGCTGACCAGCCTGCTCGACCCCGACCGGGTCGCGCACTTCCCGGCGTGGGAGACGCTGCCGCACGAGAAGCTGTCGCCGCGCTCGGACACCGTCGGCAGGCGCCTGGCCGTCCTGCGCCGCCTGACCCACCCGGATGCCGGCGACGGGGCCGGCGGGCCGCTGGACGTCGTCGTGACGCCGGTGCGGGCGGTGCTGCAGCCGATCGTGTCCGGCCTCGGCGACCTGGAGCCGGTGCGGCTGCGCGCCGGCGACGACGCCGAGCCGAACGACGTCGTCCGCCGCCTGGCCGACGCCGGATACCACCGCGTCGACCTGGTGGAAAAGCGCGGCGAGATGGCCGTGCGCGGCGGCATCCTCGACGTGTTCCCGCCCACCGAGGAGCACCCGCTGCGCGTGGAGTTCTGGGGCGACACCGTCGAGGAGATCCGCTACTTCAAGGCCGCCGACCAGCGGTCCCTCGAAGCGGCCCAGGACGGCCTGTGGGCGCCGCCGTGCCGCGAGCTGCCGCTGACCGAGCGGGTCCGGGAACGGGCCAAACGGCTGGCCGAGGAGCACCCGGCGCTGGAGGACATCCTCACCCGCATCGCCGACGGCGACACCGTGGAGGGCATGGAGGCGTTCTCGCCCGTCCTCGCCGACCGGATGGAGCTGCTCACCGACCTGCTCCCCGAGGGCTCGCGCCTGCTGGTGTGCGAGCCGGAGCGCATCCGCGGCCGCGCCGCCGAACTGGTGCGCACCAGCCAGGAGTTCCTGGAGGCGAGCTGGGTCACGGCCGCCGCCGGGGGAGAGGCCCCCATCGACCTGGGCGCCGCCGCGTTCCGCTCCCTGGAGGAGGTGCAGCGGCACACCACCGAGCTGGGGCTGGCCCGCTGGACGGTCACCGCCCTCAACCCCGAGGGCGACGCGCTCCACCTGGGGGTGCACGCCGCCGAGGCGTACCGGGGCGACACCGCCCGCGTCATGGGCGACCTCAAGCGCTGGACGGGCGACAGCTGGCGCGTCGTCGTCGTCACCCCCGGCCACGGCCCGGCCGAACGCCTCGTCCAGCTCATCGGCGAGGAGGGCCTGGGCGCCACCCTCACCGACCTGGCCGAACCCCCGGCCCCCGCGGTGGTCAGCGTCTCCACCGGCCTGCTGGAGCACGGCTTCACCTGGGACGAGATCAAGCTGGCGGTCGTCACCGAGGCCGACCTGTCGGGGCAGAAGTCGTCCACCAAGGACATGCGGCGCATGCCGTCGCGGCGGCGCGGCGGCATCGACCCGCTGCAGCTGCGCGCGGGCGACTACGTCGTCCACGAGCAGCACGGCGTCGGCCGCTACGTGGAGATGGTCAGCCGCACCGTGCAGGGCGCCACCCGCGAGTACCTGATCCTGGAGTACGCCAAGGGCGACAAGCTGTTCGTCCCCACCGACCAGCTCGACGAGCTGACCCGGTACGTGGGCGGCGAGTCGCCGTCGCTGCACCGGCTGGGCGGCGCCGACTGGCAGAAGGCCAAGTCGCGGGCGCGCAAGGCGGTCCGGCAGATCGCCGGCGAGCTGATCCGGCTGTACTCGGCGCGCATGGCCAGCCCCGGGCACGCCTTCGGGCCCGACACCCCCTGGCAGCGCGAGCTGGAGGACGCCTTCCCGTACGTGGAGACGCCCGACCAGCTCGCCGCCATCGAGGAGGTCAAGGCCGACATGGAGCGGCCCGTCCCGATGGACCGGCTGATCTGCGGCGACGTCGGCTACGGCAAGACCGAGATCGCGGTGCGCGCCGCGTTCAAGGCCGTGCAGGACGGCAAGCAGGTCGCGGTGCTGGTGCCGACCACCCTGCTCGTCCAGCAGCACCTGTCGACGTTCACCGAGCGGTTCGGCCCCTTCCCGGTCGTGGTCAAGGCGATCAGCCGGTTCCAGAGCAGCGGCGAGGTCGAGGAGACGCTGCGCGGTTTGGCCGACGGCACGGTGGACGTCGTCGTCGGCACCCACCGCCTGCTGTCGGGGCAGACCCGGTTCAAGGACCTCGGCCTGGTGATCATCGACGAGGAGCAGCGGTTCGGCGTCGAGCACAAGGAGGAGCTCAAGCGGCTGCGCACCCAGGTGGACGTGCTGGCCATGTCCGCCACCCCGATCCCGCGCACCCTGGAGATGGGCATCACCGGCATCCGCGAGATGTCCACCATCCTCACCCCGCCCGAGGAGCGGCACCCGGTGCTGACGTTCGTCGGCCCCTACGAGGACAAGCAGATCGCCGCCGCCATCCGCCGCGAGCTGATGCGCGACGGCCAGGTGTTCTTCGTCCACAACCGGGTGCGGTCGATCAACCGGGTCGCCGCGAACCTGGCGCAGCTGGTGCCCGAGGCGCGCATCGCGGTCGCGCACGGCCAGATGAACGAGCACGAGCTCGAACGCGTCATGGTCGACTTCTGGGAGAAGAACTTCGACGTCCTGGTGGCCACCACGATCGTGGAGTCCGGCCTGGACGTGCCCAACGCCAACACCCTGATCGTCGACCGCGCCGACATGTACGGCCTGTCGCAGCTGCACCAGCTGCGCGGCCGCGTCGGCCGGGGCCGCGAACGCGCCTACGCCTACTTCCTCTACCCGCCCGAGGCGCCGCTGACCGAGACCGCGCACGAGCGCCTGGCCACCCTCGCCCAGCACACCGAGGCCGGGGCGGGCATGTACGTGGCGATGAAGGACCTGGAGATCCGCGGCGCCGGCAACATCCTGGGCGCCGAGCAGTCCGGGCACGTCGCGGGCGTCGGGTTCGACCTGTACGTGCGGATGGTCGGCGAGGCGGTGCGCGAGCTGAAGGAGGGCGGCGCCGCCGAGGAGGTCACCGAGACCAAGGTCGAGCTGCCGGTGAACGCGCACCTGCCGCACGAGTACGTCCCGGGCGAGCGGCTGCGGCTGGACGCCTACCGGCGCATCGCCGCGATCACCTCCGACGAGGAGGTCGCCCAGGTGCACGAGGAGCTGCGCGACCGGTTCGGGCCGCCGCCCGAGCCGGTGCTCAACCTGCTGGCGGTGGCGCGGTTCCGGGCGCGGGCGCGCCGGGCCGGGCTGACCGAGGTCGCGCTGCAGGGCAACCACGTCAAGTTCGCGCCGGTCGAACTGCCCGACTCCATGCAGGTGCGGCTGCAGCGGCTCTACCCCAAGAGCGTGCTCAAGCCCGCCCTGCGCACGCTGCTGGTGCCCACGCCCAAGACCAAACCCCTGGGCGGCCGCCCGCTGCGCGACCAGGAGCTGCTGAAATGGGCCACGGACCTGGTCGAGGCCCTGTTGCCGGAGCGCGCCCGGTCCTAGGCTGACCAAGATCGGACACCGCAGAGGAACGCGTAGAGGAACGAGGTCTCCGTGCTCGGTACAACCGTGAGGGCGGCGAGGCTGGTCGGGTCGGCGGCGCTGGCGGCGGTGGCCGCCGGCGTGCTGGCGGGCTGCGGCGGTACGCCGCCCAAGGCGGGTGCGGCCGCGCTGGTGGGTGACGAGCGCATCACCACGGCCACCCTCGACGGCGCCGTGCGCGACTGGCAGGCGCAGTTCCGCGCCGACCCGGTCGCCAACCAGATGCGCGCCTACCCCGGCGACACCGACCAGCAGCTGGCCGCCGAGGCGCTGTCGGAGTCGGACATGCGCGGCGCGCTGAACATGCTGGTCAAGATCCGGGTCGCCGACGAGGTCGCGCGCCGCAACGGCCTGTCGATCAGCGAGGGCACCGTCGACCGCACCGTCGCCGCGCTGGACCGCCAGGGCGGCGCCCGCTCGGTCACGCTCGCCTACGGCCTGCCCGCCCGCTACACCCGCGATCTCGCCCGCTACCTGACCGTCCAGGACCAGCTCGCCCTGCGGCTCGGCGCCGACCCGGCCGACCCGCGCGGCGCGCGCACCACCACCGCGATGCAGGGCGTCGTCGACCGGTTCGTCCGCACCGCCGCCGACATGGACATCAAGATCAACCCCCGGTTCGGCTCGTTCGACCCGCGGCAGGTCGCCATCCAGCCGGTGCGGCAGCGCCTGTCGGCCACCGAGTCGGGGACGGCGTGACATGGGCCTGATCCTGCTGGCCACCACGCACCGCGTCGCCCCCGGCCTGCTGACGTGGAAGGCGTGGGAGGCGCTGCGTTCGGCCGACCGCGTGCTCGCCCCCGCCGGGCATCCGCTGCTGCCCTACCTGCGGGAGGCGGGCGTGCGGCCCGAGGAGGCGCCCGCACCCGACCCGGCCGTCCTGGTCGCCGCCGCCCGCGCCGCCGCGGTGGTGTGGGTGGCCGCACCCGAGGGCGACGAGGGCCTCATGCGCGAGATCGGGCGGCTCGTCGTCGACGACCCGCTCGAGGTGGAGGTGCTGCACGGCTCCTACGACCTGCCCGGCGCGCGGCTGCTCGACCTGGTCGCGGTGATGGACCGGCTGCGCCGCGAATGCCCCTGGGACGCCAAGCAGACCCACGCCTCGCTCGTCCCCTACCTGCTGGAGGAGGCCTACGAGGTCGCCGACACCGTCGAGGACGGCGACCTGGGCGCGCTGCGCGAGGAGCTCGGCGACGTGCTGATGCAGGTGGTGTTCCACTCGGTGGTGGCCGCCGAGCGCACCGACGACACCCGCTTCACCATCGACGACGTGGCGGGCGCGATCGTCGACAAGCTGGTGCGCCGCCACCCGCACGTGTTCGGCGACGTCACCGTGTCCGGCGCCGAGGAGGTCAACGCCAACTGGGAGCAGATCAAGGCCGCCGAGCGGGCCGCCAAGAGCGGCGGCGAGGCGTCGGTGCTGGACGGCGTGGCCATGGGCCAGCCCGCGCTGACCCTGGCCGCGCAGCTGCAGCGCCGCGCCGACCGCGCGGGCGCCCCGCCCGAGCTGTTCGACCCGCCCGCCGGGGAGGAGACCGCCCTGGGCGCGCGCCTGTTCCAGGTGGTGCGCGAGAGCCGCGAGCAGGGCCGTGATGCCGAGGCGGAGTTGCGCGCCGTGTGCCGGGTATTCCGTGACCGTGTCAGGACATGGGAGCGGACGCGGCCGACCGGATGACCGCGGGCGGCCCCCGCCCGCACCGTCGGACCCCGCACCGTCGCAGGACGGCCGCCGGGGGGTGGTGGGCCGCGATAGCCCCGTTTACTCTTGGCCCGTGCTGGGAGGGTCACGCGGGGGCTCCGCCGCGAGCGTGCGCGCCGCGCGCATGCGCGCCGTCCGGCACCTGGGCGGCCTCGGCGCCCTGGCGGGCGTCCTGGTCGCGCTGATGCTGCTGCCCGCCGCGTGCGGCGCGGGGATCGGCGCCCGCGACGCCGCCCGCTGGTTCCAGGAGGAACCGGACGACCTGGACGTGTCGGACGTGCCGCAGCGGTCCCGCATCCTGGCCGCCGACGGCTCGCTGATCGCCACGTTCTTCTACCAGAACCGGGTGGACGTGCGGCTGGACCAGATCGCCCCGATCGCCCGCCGCGCCGTGCTGGCCATCGAGGACAGCCGGTTCTACGAGCACGGCGCCCTGGACTCCCAGGGCACGCTGCGGGCGCTGGCCAGCAACCTGACGTCCGGGCAGGTCACCCAGGGCGGCTCGGGCATCACCCAGCAGTACGTCAAGAACCTGCTGATCGCCCAGGCCGACACCGTCGAGGAGCAGCGCGCCGCCCAGGAGATCAGCGCCGCCCGCAAGATCCGCGAACTGCGGTACGCGGTGGCGCTGGAGAAGCGGTTCTCCAAGGACGAGATCCTGCGCCGCTACCTCAACATCGCCTACTTCGGCGACGGCGCCTACGGCATCGAGGCGGCGTCCCGGCACTACTTCGGCAAACCCGCGGCCGAACTGCAGCTGGCCGAGGCGGCGCTGCTGGCCGGGGTGATCCGCTACCCGCACGCCTACGACCCGATCCACCACCCCAAGGCCGCCCGCAAGCGGCGCAACGTCGTGCTGCGCCGCATGGCCGAGCTGAACTGGATCGACCGGGCCGCCGCCGAGGCCGCCGCGCGCAAACCCCTCGGCCTGCGCGTCAAGCGCACCCGCAGCGGCTGCGTGGTCAGCAAGGCCCCGTTCTTCTGCGACTACGTGCAGCGCGAGATCCTCACCAACCCGGTGTTCGGCAAGACGGCCAAGGCCCGCGAACGGCTGCTCAAACGCGGCGGCCTGACCATCCGCACCACCCTGGACCCGCAGACGCAGCGGGCCGCCCAGCGCGCCGTCGACCGGCACGTCCCCCCGAAGAACTCGGCCGGCAAGGCCGCCGCCGAGGCGCTCGTCGAACCCGGCACCGGCGAGATCAAGGGCATGGCCGTCGACCGCGAGCTCGGCTCGAACCGCGAGCGCGGCAAGACCTGGATCAACTTCGCCGCCGACGCCAGCCACGGCTCCAGCATCGGCATGCAGGCCGGATCGACGTTCAAGGTGTTCACGCTGGCCGCCGCGCTGGACGAGGACATGCCGTTCGGCACCCGCCTGATGGCGCCGCGCGCCTACGTCCCGACCGGGTACCGCGACTGCAAGGGCCGCCGCGTCGGCGACACCAAGCCGCTGCGCAACGCCGCCGACGGCGAGGGCGGCCGCGAGTTCAGCCTGGTCACCGGCACCCACCACTCGGTCAACACGTTCTTTCTGGCGCTGCAGCGCAAGGTCGGGCTGTGCGACACGGTGAAGATGGCCGAGAAGCTCGGCATGCGGCAGGCCAATGGCAAGCCGCTGGAGCAGTACCCCTCGTTCACCCTCGGCTTCAACCCGGTGTCGCCGGTGCGGCTGGCCGCCGCCTACGCCGCGTTCGGCGCCCGCGGCCGCTACTGCAAGCCGATCGCCATCAAGCAGATCACCGACGCGCAGGGCCGGGAGCTGCGGGTGCCGGGCGCCGACTGCAAGCAGGTGCTGGACAAGGGCGTCGCCGACGCGGTCAACCACGTGCTGCGCGGCGTGCTGACCAAGGGCACCGCACGCGGGCAGGGCATCGGCCGCCCCGCCGCGGGCAAGACCGGCACCGTCGACGACTTCTCCGCCGCCTGGTTCGCCGGCTACACGCCCGACCTGGCCGCGGCGGTGTGGGTGGGCGACCCGCGCGGCGGCTACAAGCACCCGATGCGGAACCTGTGCATGGACGGCCGCTGCTACGGCGCGGTGTACGGGGCGACGATCCCCGCGCCGATCTGGCACGACACCATGGCCGGCGCGCTGGCCGGGCGCCCCGCCACCCCGTTCGTGCGGCCCCCGGCCCGCTTCTTCCGCCGCGGCAGCGGCGAGATCGACCGGGCCCCCGACGTGCGCGGCATGCCGCTGGGCGCCGCGCTCTCCCGGCTCCGCGAGGCCGGCTTCCGGGCGCGCGTGGGGGCGCCCGTGCGGTCCGACCGCTACCCGGCGGGGACGGTGGCGAGCATGTCCACCGCCGCCGACGGCACCGTCATCCTGCACGTCAGCCGCGGCGGGGAGCGCCCGCGCCCCGACCCGACGCCGACCCCCGACGACCCCGCGCCGCCTCCCGAGGCCGGGCCGCCGCCCCCCGAGGCGGGCCCGCCGCTCCCCGGCCCCGGACGGGGCGTTGAGAACCCACCCGGAACAACCCCCTGACCTGGGCGGTTGTACCGCGCGGCGGTAGTGCCGAGGCGGGACGCGGGGTGAGGAAGCGGACGTGAGCGAGATCTCGATCGCCGCACGGGCGGTGCCGCCGGGGCTGCGCGCGTTCCTGCGCACGGAGGTGGGCGGGACCAGCGTGCTGCTGGCCGCGACGGTCGCCGGGCTGCTGTGGGCCAACTCCCCGTTCGGCGACAGCTACGAGACGTTCTGGCACACCGAGCTGGCGGTGCGGATCGGCGACCACACCGTCGCCCTCGATCTGCGGCACCTGGTCAACGACGGGCTGATGGCGCTGTTCTTCTTCGTCATCGGGCTGGAGATCAGCCGCGAGGTCCGCATCGGCCAGCTGCGCGACCGCCGCCTGATCGCCGTGCCCGCGGTGGCCGCGCTCGGCGGGATGGCGGTCCCCGCGCTGGTCTACACGGCGGTCAACGCCGGCGGCCCCGGTGCGGGCGGCTGGGGCATCCCGCTGGCCAGCGACACCGCGTTCGTGCTCGGCCTGCTGGCGGTGATCGGCACCCGCTGCCCCGAGCCGCTGCGCGCCTTCCTGCTCACCCTGGCCGTGGTCGACGACGTCGGCGCGATCCTGGTCGTCGCGGTCTTCTACACCGAGTCGCTGTCGGTCACCGCGCTGGCGGCCGCCGTGCTGCTCACCGGGCTGATCGTCGCGGCCCGCTGGCTGCGGTTCTGGCGCGCCCCCGCCTACCTGCTGCTCGGCCTGGGGGTGTGGGCCGCCATGCTGGAGAGCGGCGTGCACCCCACCCTCGCGGGCATCCTGCTCGGCGCCCTGGTCGTGGTGTACGCGCCCAGCGGGCACAAGGTGCTGCGCGCGAACGAGATGCTGCGGGAGCTGGCGCGCGCCCCGAGCCCCGAACTGGCCGTCGAGGCGGGCCGCACCGTCCAGCGCACCGTCTCGGTGAACGAGCGGCTGCAGCTGCTGCTGCATCCGTGGACCAGCTACGTCATCGTGCCGATCTTCGCGCTGGCCAACGCGGGCGTCCGCCTGGACGGCGGCACCCTGCGCGCCGCCGCCACCTCGCCGGTCACCCTCGGCGTGGCGGCCGGCCTGGTGGCCGGCAAGTTCGCCGGGATCGCCCTCGGCACCTGGCTGCCGCTGCGGTGGAACTGGGGGGTCCTGCCCGGCAGCCTGGTGTGGGGGCAGGTGCTCGGCGGCGCGGCGGTGTCCGGCATCGGTTTCACGGTCTCGCTGTTCATCACCGACCTGGCGTTCGCCGACGACCCGGCGCTGCAGAGCCAGGCCAAGATCGGCATCCTGACCGGGTCGCTGCTGGCGGCCGGGCTCGGCTGGCTGGTCTTCCGCATGGCCTGGGACCGCGGCGCCGTCTGCGCGCCGCCGTCCCGGGAGGACGAGATCCCCGTGGAGGCCGAGCCGCTGCCGCCGGTCACCGACGCCGACCACGTCCGCGGCCCGATGGACGCGCCGGTCACCCTGGTCGAGTACGGCGACTACGAGTGCCCGTACTGCGGTCGCGCCCACCCCGTCCTGGAGGAGCTGCGGGAACGCTTCGGCGACCGGCTGCGGGTCGTGTTCCGCCATTTCCCGCTGTCGGAGCTGCACCCGCGGGCGATGGCCGCCGCCCTGGCCGCCGAGTCCGCCGCCGACCACGGCAGGTTCTGGGACATGCACGACACCCTGTTCCGCAACCAGCTCGCCCTGTCCGACTCCGACCTGGCCTCCTATGCCGAGTCCATGGGCGTCTCCCTGTGGAGCGATGTCGAACGGCACCGGGAGCGCGTCATGTCCGACATGGAGGGCGGGGAACGCAGCGGCGTGGGCGGCACCCCCACGTTCTTCATCAACGGCGAACCCTACGAGGGCGCCCATGACGTGCCCTCGATGTCCGCCGCCATCGAAGCCGCGCTGAGAGAGCAGACCGGCGACCGCGGTTGATTCCGGGCGCCCGCCTCGGGGTGGTCCTGGTGCGGCTGTGGCCGAGCGTGCGGGTGGGGTTTGAGTAACGCCGGCGCAAGGGGGTTGTGTCCGATCCCCTCTTGAACACCATTGGCAACTCCATGATTACTTTAGGTAGTCCGATGTGGGTCGGACGCGACATCCATCCACCTGAGAGGTGTGCCATGCGTTTCCCCCTCACGGCGCGACGCGGCCTGCCGGCCGCCGCCCTGCTCGCCCTCGCCGCCCCCCTGATGGCGCCCACCGGCGCCGACGCCGCGTCCGCGGGCCGGCTGCATCCCTCCGAACGGGGAAGGATCCTGACGCTTCATGACAAGTGTCTGGACGTCCGCGGCGGTGACTCCGCCGACGGCACCCCGATCATCCAGTACCGGTGCCACGACGGCGCCAACCAGACGTTCCGGCTGGTGGCCACCGAGCGCAACCGCTACCAGATCCGCACCCTGCACAACAAGTGCCTGGACGTCAGCGGCAGGAGCAGCGCGGACGGCGCCGCGATCATCCAGTACCGGTGCCGCGGCACGGCCAACCAGACGTTCCGGCTGCTGCCGGTCGGCTCCGGCCGGTACGAGGTGCGCACCCTGCACCGCAAGTGCCTGGACGTGCCCGGCCTGAGCGCCTCCGACGGCACCCCGATCGTGCAGTACCGCTGCAACGGCGGGGCCAACCAGCGGTTCAGCTTCGAGCGCGTCTAGCCTCCGCGCCGCCGTGCATCCGGGCGCCGCACACCCGGGCGGCGCCCGTCCGGACGGCGTGCACCCGCCGTCGCCCGACCGGCGGGGCGGGGTCGCGTGCCCCCGCCCCGCCGGCCCGGGTCGGTCGTCGCGGCCGGTCGTCGAGGCCGGCTGGCGCGGTCAGTCGTTGTCCATGCCCCAGCGGGTGCGCAGGGCGCGGTCGGCGACGCCGAACAGCTGGTCGATGACGATCCCGATGATCAGAATGACGATCATGTAGGAGATCATGTCCGCGGTGTTGTTCAGCTCGCGGGCCTGCGACAGCAGCACGCCCAGCGAGGTGGTGTCGCCGATGATCACCAGCAGCTCGCCCGCCATCAGGCTGCGCCAGGCGAACGCCCAGCCCTGCTTGAGCCCGGCCACGAACGACGGCAGCGAGGCCGGCAGGATCAGATGCCGGTACAGCAGCAGCCCGCGCAGGCCGAGCACCTTGCCGGCGCGCAGCAGGATCGGCGGGGTGTAGTCGACGCCGGCGATCAGCCCGTTGGCGATGGACGGCGAGGCGCCCAGCACCACCACGAACAGGATCGCGCTCTCGCTGAGCTGGAACAGCAGGATGGCCAGCGGGAACCAGGAGATCGACGGCATCGTCTGCAGCCCGGTGATCATCGATCCGAACGCGCGGCGCAGGATGCGGAACTGCGACACCAGCGCGCCGATCAGCACGCCGATCACGATGGACAGCGCGAACCCGATCACCGCCCGCCGCATGGTCAGCGCGACGGCCTCCCAGAACCGGCCGCTGGTGATCTGGTCCCAGAACACCGGCAGGGTGTCGGCGGGGCCGGGCAGCACCCACGGGTCCTTCCACCCGCTCCACACCACCGCCTGCCAGAACGCCAGCGCGATCGCCACGGCGGTGATCATCGGCCAGGCCGCCGACCACAGCCGCGACAGCGGGCCGCGCCGGGCGCCGGCGGCCAGCTCCAGCGCGTCCAGCCCGGTGATCTGCCGCCGCAGCGCCGGGTCGTCGGCCGGATCGGGCACGTTCTTGCGGGTCTCAACCGCCATGACGGCCGACCTCCTCACGCAGCCGGTCGGTGATCTTGCCGGCCAGCGCCGCCACGGGGGCGGCGTCGATGCGGCGGGGGCGTTCGATGTCGACCGGGAACTCCTCCACGACCTTGCCGGGGCGGCTGCTGAGCAGCACCACCCGGTCGCCGAGCCGCACGGCCTCGCGCACGTTGTGGGTGACGAACAGCACGGTCAGCCCGCGTTCGCGCCAGATCCGCTCGATCTCGTCGTGCAGCAGGTCGCGGGTCATCGCGTCCAGGGCGCCGAACGGCTCGTCCATCAGCAGCAGCGTGCCCTGCCCGCCGTCGCCGTCGGCCACCGTCAGGGCGAGCGCGCGGGCCAGCGCGACCCGCTGGCGCATGCCGCCCGACAGCTGGTGCGGGCGCTTCTTCTCGAACCCGCTCAGGTGCACCGAGGCCAGCAGCGCCGAGGCCCGCTCGCGCCGCTCCGCCCGCGGCACCCCGCGCATCTTCAGGGCCAGCTCGATGTTGGCGCTGACGGTCAGCCACGGGAACAGCGCCGGCTCCTGGAACATCAGCGCGACCCGCGCGCCGCCGGTGTCGATGCTGCCCGAGGTCGGCTGCTCCAGGTCGGCGACCAGGTTGAGCAGGGTGCTCTTGCCGCAGCCGGACGCGCCCAGCAGGCACACGAACTCGCCGGGCGCCACGTCCAGGGAGACGCCGTCGAGCGCGAGCAGGGCCGCGTCACCGGTTCCGAACGCTTTGGACACGCCACTCAGCCGGACCGCCGCGGGCGCGGGGGTCCGGCTGGGCGCGGCCGTGACGGCCTCTGTCATCTGTCGCTGACCTGTGCCTTTCCGCTCGCCTTGAGCACCTCGTTGAGCGGCCCGAGGTCGTAGATTCCGTCCAGGTTCACCGGCTCCAGCAGGCCGACCTCCTCGGCATGCCGGGCGCCCTGGACCAGCGAGGAGGCGACCGGGTCCACGGTGAAGGTGATCTCCTTGAAGGAGGCGTCGAGGATCTCCTGCTTGAGCGGCTTCCCGCTGAGCTTGGCGAGCTGCTCGTTGACGGCCTTCTTGGCCTCTTCGGGGTTGCTGTTGATCAGGTCGGTGGTCTCGACCACGGCCTGCAGCAGCTTCTTGACCTGCTCGGGGTGCTCCTTGGCGTAGTCCTGCCGGACGATCAGGTTGGTCACCACGAACTTGCCGCCGGGCCACAGCGACGCCTCGTTCAGCAGCCGCTTGCCCTTGCTCTCCAGGATCAGCCGGGAGGCGTGCGGCTCGGGCACCCAGGCGCCGTCGATGGTGCCCTGCGCGAAGGTCTGCAGGGTCTGCGAGTTCTCCTGCGGGACGACCTTGACATCGCCGCTGCCGTCCTTGTTGGCGGTCAGGCCCTGGCTCTTGAGGTAGTGGCGCAGCGCCACATCCTGGGTGTTGCCGAGCTGCGGCGTGGCGATCTTCTTGCCGCGCAGGTCCTGGATGGACTTGATCTCCGGCTTGACCACCAGCGACGCCCCGCCGGAGGCGGCACCCGAGATGACCTTGATGGCCTTGCCCTGCGACCTGGCCCAGGCGTTGATGGTCGGGTTCGGACCGATGAAGGTGGCGTCCACCGCGCCGGAGAACACCGCCTCGACCGCGGACGGGCCGGCGTTGAAGGTGGAGGTGCGCGGCGCGGTGCCCAGGTGCTTGGCGAAGATGCCGCGCTGCACGCCGACCAGGGCGGTGGCGTGGGTGATGTTGGGGAAGTATCCGAGCCGCAGCGGTTCCTGCGCCCCGCCGGAGCCGCCGCTGTCGTCGTCGCCACCACAGGCGCCGAGCGTCCCGGCGCCGAGCAGCACGGCCAGCGCGGCCGCGGCGAGCCGACGGGGCAGCCCCCGGAGTGACGAACGATGTGTGCGACGCATGTCCAAGATCCCTACTAAATAAGTGGGTTTGACCTGGACAGTAGATAAGCTGGGTAATGCTTTCGTCAAGTCTCGGGCGCGGGACGCGTGCGTCACACTCGGCCTTTCCCGGCCACCCCCGTGTCCGTTGGAGGATGAACAGAGGGCATCGATAGGCTCAGGGGGCAAGTCGACCGCACCGTAGATCAGGGGAGATGCCCGTGTCGTCGATCGAGGCCGTCCTCGCCCGGGAGATCCTGGACTCTCGCGGCAACCCGACCGTCGAGGTCGAGGTGCTGCTCGCCGACGGGACCGAGGCGCGTGCCGCGGTGCCCAGCGGCGCGTCCACCGGCCAGTTCGAGGCCGTCGAGCTGCGCGACGGCGGTGAGCGCTACGGCGGCAAAGGCGTCCGGAACGCGGTCAAGGCCGTCAACGAGACCATCGACGAGAAGCTCGTCGGCCTCCCCGCCGCCGACCAGCGGCTCATCGACCAGCTGCTGATCGACCTGGACGGCACGCCCGGCAAGTCCAAGCTGGGCGCCAACGCCGTCCTCGGCGTCAGCCTGGCGGTGGCCAAGGCCGCCGCCGAGTCGGCCGGGCTGCCGCTGTTCCGCTACGTCGGCGGGCCCAACGCGCACCTGCTGCCGGTGCCGATGATGAACATCCTCAACGGCGGCGCGCACGCCGACACCAACGTCGACGTGCAGGAGTTCATGATCGCCCCGATCGGCGCCGGCACCTTCGCCGAGGCGCTGCGCTGGGGCGCCGAGACCTACCACGCCCTCAAGGCCGTGCTCAAGGGCCGCGGCCTGGCCACCGGCCTGGGCGACGAGGGCGGCTTCGCCCCCGACCTGCCCAGCAACCGCGAGGCGCTGGACCTGATCATGGAGGCGATCGGCCGGGCCGGGTTCACCCCGGGCCGCGACATCGCGCTCGCCCTGGACGTGGCCGCCACCGAGTTCCACGCCGACGGCGTCTACGCCTTCGAGGGCGGCAAGCGGTCGGCCGACGAGATGGCCGCCTACTACGGCGAGCTGCTGGCGTCCTACCCGCTGGTGTCCATCGAGGACCCGCTCGGCGAGGAGGACTGGGACGGCTGGAAGGCCCTCACCGAATCCGTCGGCGACAAGGTGCAGCTGGTCGGCGACGACCTGTTCGTCACCAACCCCGAGCGGCTGGCCCGCGGCATCGAGGCCCGCACCGCCAACGCGCTGCTGGTCAAGGTCAACCAGATCGGCACCCTCACCGAGACCCTGGACGCGGTGTCGCTCGCCCAGACCAGCGGCTACCGCTGCATGATGAGCCACCGCTCCGGCGAGACCGAGGACACCACCATCGCCGACCTGGCCGTGGCGACCAACTGCGGCCAGATCAAGACCGGCGCGCCCGCCCGCAGCGACCGCGTCGCCAAGTACAACCAGCTGCTGCGCATCGAGGAGCTGCTCGACGACGCCGCGCGCTACGCCGGCGCCGCCGCCTTCCCGCGCTTCTCCTGGGAGGGCTGAGCGCGGACGGGAGGCTGCGGTGGCCCGCCGGCGGGACGACGAGGGCGGCGAGGAGCGCGCGCGCCCCGGCCGCAGGGGCGGCACGGCACTGACCGGCCGTGCCGCCATCCTGGCGGTCGTCATGTGCGCCATCGCGCTCAGCCTGGCCTACCCGGTGCGCGAGTACGTCGCGCAGCGCCAGGAGATCGCCCAGCTCAAGCAGCAGGAGCGGGTCGCCCGCCGCGAGGTGGCCCAGCTCGAAGAGCGCAAGCGGCAGCTCGGCGACAAGGCGTACATTGAGCGCGAGGCCAAGCGGCGCCTGCACTACTGCATGCCGGGGGAGCGCTGCTACATCGTCCTGGACGGTGGCGGCGGCGAGCGGCAGCAGTCCAAGCCCGCCGACGCCGCGCGCAAGGAGCCGTGGTACGTCACGCTGTGGCGGTCGGTCGAGGAGGCCGACCGCCCGCGCTGAGCCCGGGGGGCGGGCCGGGCGTGACGCCCTCGGCGAGGGGAGACGCTGGGGGGGGACTCGGTGGGGGAGAAGGAGATCGACGAACGCGACCGGGCCGCGGTGGCGGCCCAGCTGCGGCGCGAGCCGCGCGGCCTGCGCCGGGTGGCCTACCGCTGCCCCTGCGGCCTGCCCGCCGTGATCGAGACGGCGCCGCGCCTGCCGGACGGCACGCCGTTCCCCACGCTGTTCTACCTGACCTGCCCGAAGGCGGCCTCGGCCATCGGCACCCTGGAGGGCAGCGGGGTCATGCGGACCATGCAGGCGCGGCTGGCCGACGAGCCGGGGCTGCGCGCCGAGTACGCCGCCGCCCACGACGACTACCTGCGGCGCCGCGACGAGGCGGCGCGCGACGAGGGCATCGAGCCCCTCCCGCCCGGCACGCAGAGCGCGGGCGGCATGCCCGAACGGGTCAAATGCCTGCACGCCCTGGTCGCGCACGAGCTGGCCGTCCCGGGCGCCAACCCGTTCGGCCGCGAGGCCCTGGCGGCGCTGCCCGAATGGTGGCGCGCCGGCCCCTGCGTGACCTGCGCGGCGCCCGGCAAGCCGCGCGAGCGGGCCGCGAACCGGGCCGCCGGTGCGGTGCCCGAGCCGGCCGAACAGGACGACATGGAAGGCAGTGATCAGTGACACGCGTCGCCGCCATCGACTGCGGGACCAACTCGGTCCGCCTGCTGATCGCCGACGTCGTGCCCGGCGGGCCGTCCGGCGAGGGCACCCTGACCGACGTGGAGCGCCTCATGCGGATCGTGCGCCTCGGCGAGGGCGTCGACCGCACCGGCCGCCTGGCGCCCGAGGCCCTGGCGCGCACGTTCGAGGCGATGCGCGGCTACCAGGAGCTCATCGAGCGGCACGGCGCCGAGAAGGTGCGCGTGGTGGCCACCAGCGCGACCCGCGACGCGGCCAACCGCGACGAGTTCACCGCCGGCGTCGTCGACATCTTCGGCGTGGTCCCGGAGGTGGTCACCGGCGACGAGGAGGCCGCGCTGTCGTTCACCGGCGCCACCCGCGAGCTGGCGGCGCTGCGCCCCGCCCGGCCCTACCTGGTGGTCGACATCGGCGGCGGGTCCACCGAGTTCGTCCTGGGCGGCTCGACCGTGCAGGCGGCCCGGTCGGTCGACATCGGCTGCGTGCGGATGACCGAGCGGCACCTGCGCGACGGCGACCCGCCCTCGCCCGAGCAGATCAGCGCGGCCGCCGCCGACATCGACGCCGCCCTGGACGCGGTGCGCCAGAGCGTCCCGGTGGACGAGGCGCGCACCCTGGTCGGGCTGGCGGGCTCGGTCACCACGGTCGCCGGCATCGCGCTCGACCTGCCGGAGTACGACTCGTCCCGCATCCACGGGTCGCGCATCACCGCCGCGCAGGTGCACGAGGTGACCCGCGGCCTGCTGCACGCCACCCGCGCCGAACGCGCGGCCATCGGCGTCATGCACCCCGGCCGGGTCGATGTGATCGGCGCGGGCGCGCTCATCCTGGACCGGATCATGCGCGAGTACGGCTTCGGCGCCGTCGTGGTCAGCGAGCACGACATCCTCGACGGCATCGCCTGGTCCCTCGCCTAGCTCCGGGCGGGCGGCTGGTAGCGGGCGGGCCGCAGGGCGGCGAGCAGCTCGGGGATCAGCACGGCGTTCGGGTTCTGCCGGGGCACGTAGAGGGTGGGCGTACCGCCGTCGGACCGCTGGATCCACACCCGGCCGCCGTCGGTCACCGCGCCGGAGATCTCCGCCCAGCCCAGCGACACGCGGGTGCCGCGCACCCCGCCCGGATGCACGGTCAGGCCCTCGGCGACGTCCACCGGGTGGCCCGCGTGCACCCGTCCGGCCAGCTCGGCCACCAGGCGGAGCTCGGCGCGGCGGCGGCACCGCTCGACCAGCCGCGTCCAGATCGCCTCGGTCTCCCGCTCGGGGAACAGCGTGGAGTCGAGCACCACCTCGACGCGCGGCCCGCCGCGGAACGGGTGCCGCCCGGCCTGGAAGGCCCAGGCGACGGCGGGCGCCGCCCCCGGCCCGGCGGGAACGTCGGCCGTCCAGTGGGCCACCCACTCCACCTGGGACCAGGCCAGCACGTCGGAGCCGTAGGCGAGCACATCGTCGTCGGCGTGCAGCAGGACGCCGCGCACGTTCACGTCCAAGGGAGCGGAGGGGGCCGCCCACCCGCTCGGGAAGGCCCCGTAGGGGCGCGCCGGCCCCGGCGTCTCGGGATCGACGTGGCGGGTCCAGTTCTGCCCGTCCCACCAGCGCAGGCTCGCGGTGCCATAGGGGTCGGGATACCAGCCTGGTTGCGACAAGGCATGCCTCCGCGTCTCACGGCCGCGCCGGACACCGCCTCCCCGACCGGCGTGTCGCATCGTACCGAGACCGGCCGCCCCGGCGGCGTATCGGGGCGGCGTGCCCCGCATGGCAGGATCGTGCCATGACCAGCCCGCACACCCCGGGCGGAGATTCATCCCCCCGAGCCCGATTCGTCCCTCCGGGAACGGGATGGCCGGAGGATCCCGCCGCCCCCGGCACCCCCGTCGCGCACACCGCGCAGGAGGTCGCCGAACTGGCGGCCACGGCGCCCGACCTCGCCGAACTGTGCGCCCGCCAGTCGGTGTGCCGCGCCTGCGACCGGCTCGTCGAGTGGCGCGAACGCGTCGCGGTCGAACGGCGCCGCGCGTTCGCCGACCAGGAGTACTGGGGACGGCCGGTGCCGGGATGGGGCGACCCGCGGCCGCGCCTGCTCATCGTCGGCCTGGCCCCGGCCGCGCACGGCGGCAACCGCACCGGGCGGATCTTCACCGGCGACCGGTCCGGCGACTGGCTGTTCGCGTCCCTGCACCGCGTCGGCCTGGCCGCGCTGCCCACCAGCGTCCACGCGGGCGACGGGCAGCGGCTGCAGGGTGCGCGGGTGGCCGCAACCGTGCGCTGCGCCCCGCCCGGCAACCGGCCCACCCCCGCCGAACGCGCCGCCTGCCTGCCGTGGCTGGCGCGCGAGGTCGCCGAGACGGCGCCCACCGTCCGCTGCATCGTCGCGCTCGGCGGATACGCCTGGCAGGGCGTGTGGCCCGCGCTCGCGCAGGCCGGCTACGGGCTGCCCCGCCCGCGTCCGCCGTTCGGGCACGGCGCGCGGGTCGAACTCGGCCCGCCGGGAGGCGAGGGACCGGCCGTCACGCTGCTCGGCTGCTACCACCCCAGCCAGCAGAACACCTTCACCGGCCGGGTCACCGCGGAGATGCTGGACGCGGTGTTCACCGAGGCCCGGTCGCTGGCCGGGCTCTGACCACCGGGCTCCGACCACCGGCTCCGACCATTGGGCCCCGAACTCCCGCCGGCGCCGAACCCGCGAGAACGCGCATCGGGCAGAGTCGCCCCCGTTGGACTCTGCCCGATGCCGCGCGAACCGCCCGTGTGGGCGTTACATCCGTGTAGATGCTCGAATGGGGCCCGAGGTTCGGACTGTCGCGACTGCCGTTCCGGATCGCGTGATCTGAACAGATCCGTGGGTACCGCTGCCGTATGTCTGCTCTGTCTATCCCGGACGGTGCCAAGCGGATCGTCATCGTCGGCGGCGGCTACGTCGGCATGTACACCGCGCTGCGGCTGCAACGCAGGTTGCGGGCACGGCTGCGGCGGCACGAGGTCGTCATCACGGTGATCAACCCGCACTCCTACATGACCTACCAGCCGTTCCTGCCGGAGGCCGCCGCCGGGAACCTGGAACCGCGGCACGTGGTCGCGCCGCTGCGCAAGATCCTGCGGCGGTGCCGGATCGTGACCGGCAACGTCACCGAGATCTCCCATGCCCGGCGGTGCGTGACGGTCAGCCCGGTCGGCGCGGAGACCGTCCCGGACGGCGTGCTCGAACTGCCCTACGACTACCTCGTGGTGGCCGCCGGATCGATCTCCCGCACCCTGCCCATCCCCGGGCTGGCCGAATGCGGCGTCGGCTTCAAGACGGTCGAGGAAGCGATCTTCCTGCGCAACCACGTGCTGCGCCAGCTGGACATCGCCGCGTCCGTGCGCGACCCGAGGGCCCGCCAGCGCGCGCTGACCTTCGTGTTCGTCGGCGGCGGCTTCGCGGGCGTGGAGGCGCTCGGCGAACTGGAGGACATGGCCAGCGACGCCTGCCGCTGGTACCACGGGCTGGACCCCCGGGAGATGCGCTGGATCCTCGTCGAGGCCACCGACCGCATCCTGCCCGAGGTCGGCCCCGAGATGGGCCGCTGGACGATCGAGGCGCTGCGCCGCCGCGGCATCGAGGTCCGGCTGAAGACGCTGCTGAAGTCCGCCGAGGACCACCACATCGTGCTCAGCGACGGCGAGGAGTTCGACGCCGGGACCCTGGTGTGGACGGCGGGCGTCAAACCGCACCCGGTCGTGCGCGACAGCGACCTGCCCGTCGACGAAAAAGGCCGACTGAAGGCCACCGCCGAACTCACCGTCGAGGGCGTGCCGCACGTCTACACCGCGGGCGACAACGCCGCCGTCCCCGACCTGACCTCGGTGGGCGACTACACCGCGCCCAACGCCCAGCACGCGGTGCGGCAGGCCAAGCGGCTGGCCGACAACATCGTCGCCGACCTGCGCGGGGCGCCGCGCAAGCCGTACATTCACCGGTACGTCGGCTCGGTGGCCGGGCTCGGCCTGCACAAGGGCGTGGCGAACGTCTACGGCATCAAGCTCAAGGGCCGCCTCGCCTGGTTCCTGCACCGGACCTACCATCTGTCTCGAATGCCGACGGTGAACCGTAAAATTCGGATCACCGGCGACTGGACGCTCGCGGCGTTCTTCCGGCGGGAGATCGTCTCGCTCGGCGCGCTGCAGGCTCCGCGCAAGGAGTTCGAGCTGGCGGCCGGTCGACGGCACACCGGGTGAGCGCGGTCCCGCCGGACCGGGCCAGGTCCGCGTCCGGCGATGAGGCACCGTGGGGGGCACTCGGTGACGCGGACGGCACCGGGAGGGGAGGCGCGCCGGGCATGCGCGGTGGACGGTGAGGAACGACGGGGTCGCCGCACGGCTGGCACCGCTGCTGACGCGGATCATGCTGGGGGCGGACGAGGACGGGCAGGCCGCGAACGACCTGCCGATACGGGTACGGGCCTGGGACGGCAGCACCATCGGACCCGCCGGAGCGCCCACCTTCGTCATCCGGCACCGCCGGGCGCTGCGCCGCCTGCTGTGGAAACCCGGCGAGATGGGCCTGGTGCGCGCCTACGTCGCCGGTGAACTGGACATCGAGGGCGACGTGTTCGCCGCGCTCGGCGCCGTGCAGCGGGTCATGCGCAGCGGCGACGAGCCCATCCGGCTCAGCAGCGACGACAAGCGCGAGATCGTGCGCACCGCCGTCACCCTCGGCGCGGTCGGCCCCGAGCCCAAGCCGCCGCCGGAGGAGTTCCCCACCGGCGGCCGCGGCGACGTGGGCGGGCCGCTGCGCGAGTCCGGGGCGTTCTTCGCCCGGCTGCTCGGCCCGAGCATGGCGCACGGCACCGGCCTGTGGGACGAGGCCGTCGACCTGGAGGACGCCCAGCGGGCCGCCCTCGGCCAGGTCGCCGAACGGCTCGGCCTGTTCCCCGGCGCGCGCGTGCTGGACCTCAACTGCGGCTGGGGCGCGCTGACCGTCCCCCTCGCCCGCGACCACGGCGCCCGCGTGGTGGCGCTGGCGCGCTCCCGCGCCCAGGTGGACCACGTCCGCGAACAGGCCGGGGAGGCGGGCGTCACCGACCGCGTCGAGGTGGGCCTGCGCGACGCCGACCTCACCGGCGCGGGCGACGGCCCGTACGACGCCATCGTCGGCCTGGCGGGTCTGGAGACGCTCGACCGCGCCTTCCCCCGGCTGTACGAGCTGCTGGCCCCGGGCGGGCGCCTGCTGGTCCAGCAGGCGGTGCGCCGCCCCGGCCGCCACCGCATCCGCCGCACCTTCACCACCAGCTACATGTTCCCCGAGGACGGGGAGCTGCGGCCGCTCGCCGAGCTGGTCGGCGCGCTGGAGGAGGCGGGCCTTGAGGTGCGCGGCGTCGGCGCGCTGCGCGAGCACCACGCCCGCACGCTGCGGGCCTGGGCGGCGAACCTGCAGCGCCGCTGGGACGAGTGCGCCGAACTGGCCGGCCCCGGCCGGGTCCGGGTGTGGCTGCTCTACCTCGCCGCGTCCGCGCTGGCCTGCGAGAGCGGCCGCGTCGGCGTCCACGAGATCTACGCCATCCGCCGCGACCGCGACGGCCGCGCCGGCACCACCCTGGTGGAGGGACGAGCGGTGATGAGCGGTTGAGCCGTACCTTTTCCTGGTTTGACAGCTTCTGTCCGCAAAACCGGCGGTTTTGTGATCACCCTTGCTGACCAGCGCGTTCCCGCCCGTACCTGGAGGTTTCGGATACGTCTCCGTCCGCTCCGCCCGCGCTTGACGCCAAATGTCGCCCCGCTCGAATATCACCCGCAGAGCATTCGAAGATCCTGGGTATGATGACGCCGCCCCTGTAGCCCAATGGCAGAGGCAGGCTCCCTAAAAGAGCTTATGTGTCGGTTCGAATCCGACCGGGGGCACGAGGCAGGAGACATGTGCTCGCCGAGCCTTGCTCGGCTTCGCCGTGGCCCGCGGTGTTTTCCAGGGGGGCGACCCCCTGAACCCCCGTTGGGGCCGGGGGTGCGTGTGCGGCGCGGTGGCGGATGGCCGTATGAGCGGGGGCCGTGGGGCGGGCGGCTGCGTACGTGGTCCCGGTCCGGCCAGGGGCGGCACGAGTGGTGCCCTGCTCGACGGCGGCAAGACCATGTGGAATGCGGTGTGAAGGGCGGCCAGGTGACACGGGACCGATACCAAGCCGTCATATCCCTGGGGAACATGGGGAATGCCTGTCACGTCTAGACTGATCGAAGAGGTCAGCCACTGTGGAGGCTAGTGATGGAGAGCAGGAACCCGGCCTTCCGGGGCAATGCCTTCGGGCGGCAGATGGGAGGTGGCGGCTACGGCGCGCCACCGCCCCAGCAGGTGTATGACGTGTACAACGCGCCCGGCTACGCGCCGCCCGCACCCGCGGCCACCCGGCCGATGACCATCGACGACGTCGTCGTCCGCGGGTTCCTCACGCTGCTGACGCTGGTGGTCGGGGCCGCGCTGTCGTGGACGCTGGTGCCCGCCGAGCTGGCCATGCCGGTGCTGGCCGTGGCGGTCATCGCCGAGGTGGGCATCTGGGCCTTCATCACCTTCGGGCAGAAGGCCAACGCGCCGCTGGTGCTGGCGTTCGCCGCGGTGTACGGCGTCGCGGTCGGCATCATCAGCCACGCCTACAACGACGTCTACCACGGCGTGGTGTTCCAGGCGGTGATCGGCACCGCGCTGGCGTTCGGGGCGATGCTCGCCGTCCACTCGCTGCGCATCGTCCGCGTCACCCCCAAGTTCGCCCGGTTCGTCTTCGCGGCGGGCCTGGCGCTGGTCGGGCTGATGCTGGTCAACCTGGTCGTCCAGCTGTTCGGCGCCGACGACGGCATCGGCATCCGCGACCCGAGCAACCCGCTGGCCTACGTGTTCAGCGTGGCCGCCATCCTGCTCGGCTGCCTGTTCCTGCTGCTGGACTTCGACTCCATCGAGCAGGGAGTGCGGGCCGGGGCGCCCGAGAAGCTCGCCTGGTACTGCGCGTTCGGGCTGGTGCTCAGCCTCGTGTGGATCTACCTGGAGCTGCTGCGGTTCCTGTCCTACTTCTCAGGCCGCGACTGACCGCGAGAAACGCCCCGTACTTCAGACGAGGATCCGCCCCCGCACCGGCGCGAGCCGGTGCGGGGGCGGACCCGTTACGGGGCGGACTCTGCGTCACGGACCGTGACGCCCGGCGCCACGGTGTGCGGGGGCATTGCTTGGACGGGTCCGTCCCGTCACGCCCGGTCGCCGATATCGGCGGCGCCGACGAAACGAACGTCGTGAGACGCCCGGGCGGCTATGCGGTTGTGTCGGTCCGTCGCGACGACGCGCGGAGTGCGACCTCCCCGGGGAGGTCCTGCAGCGGATTGCGGGGTCCGGTCGGCTCGGCCGGTCGAGTCCTTGCAGCCGGACGGGATTTCTCGGAGGGCGTCCCCTAAAGGGACATGCCGGTCACGGGCGAAGGCGCGGGTGAGCGGAACTCACGGGCGCACGGCCTTGCCCGCGATCAGTAGTGCCGGGCGCGGCGGGTGCGCTCGTGTTCGCGGACGAGGGCGGCGGCGTATCCGTGCGAGATGCCGTGCTCCTCGACGAGCCAGTTGCAGCGTTCCTCGCAGCGCAGGAACGACGGGCCGTTCTCGATGGTGGTGAACCACTCGGGTAGGTCACGACCGGTGACCGCGGGGATGCGGGCGAGCAGCTTGCTGTGCGTCTCCGGCGAGTGGTTCAGGGACAATTGGCACCTCCAGGTCGGCGGGGCTCTTCCTTGGACTGTGCAACACCGCGCCGGAAGTGACAACCCCCTAACGGGGACCTATCGCTGGCGTAACGTAGATCATTTGTAACGTACCGGGCGCGACGCCCGCCGCTGTGCTCGCGGGCGGGCGTCGCGCACCAGCAGATCGTGCAGGGCCGACCGAGGGCGGGCTCAGGACAGCCGCTCGACCACCATCGCCATGCCCTGGCCGCCGCCGACGCACATGGTCTCCAGCCCGAACTGCTTGTCGTGGAAGCGCAGGCTGTTGATCAGGGTGGAGGTGATCCGGGCGCCGGTCATGCCGAACGGGTGGCCGACCGCGATGGCGCCGCCGTTGACGTTGAGCTTGTCCATGTCGACGCCCAGCTCCTCGGCGGACGGCAGCACCTGGGCGGCGAACGCCTCGTTGATCTCGACCAGGTCGATGTCGTCGATGGTCATGCCGGCCCGCGCCAGCGCCCGGCGGGACGCCTCGACCGGGCCCAGCCCCATGATCTCCGGGGACAGCGCGGACACGCCGGTGGACACGATCCGCGCCAGCGGGGTGATGCCCAGTTCGGCGGCCTTGGCGTCGCTCATGATGACCACGGCCGCGGCGCCGTCGTTGAGCGGGCAGCAGTTGCCGGGGGTGACCGTCCCGTCGGGGCGGAAGGACGGCTGCAGCGCCGCGACCTTCTCGTAGGTGGTGCCCGGGCGGGGGCCGTCGTCCTTGTCCACGACGGTGCCGTCCGGGAGGGTGACGGGGGTGATGTCGGACGCCCAGAAGCCGTTGGCGATGGCCTTCTCGGCGAGGTTCTGGGAGCGGACGCCGAACTCGTCCTGCGCCTTCCGCGAGACGCCGCGCAGCTGGGCGACGTTCTCGGCGGTCTGGCCCATGGCGATGTAGATGTCGGGGATCCGGCCGTCCTCGCGCGGGTCGCGCCAGGGTTCGGCCTGGCCCTCCGAGCGCTTGGCGGTGCGCTCCATCGCCTCGGCGAACACCGGGTTCTGGGTGTCGGGCAGGCCGTCGCTGCTGCCCTTGGCGAACCGGGACACCATCTCCACGCCCGCCGAGATGACCACGTCGGCCTCGCCCGCCTTGATCGCGTGGAAGGCCATCCGGGTGGTCTGCAGGGACGAGGAGCAGTACCGGGTGATGGTGGCGCCGGGCACCTGGTCCCAGCCGAGCAGCACGGCGACGACGCGGGCCATGTTGTAGCCCTGCTCGCCCCCGGGCAGGCCGCAGCCGAGCAGCAGGTCGTCGACCTGGCCCGGGTCCAGCTGCGGCACCTTGGCCATGGCCGCCTTGATCATCTCGGCGGTGAGGTCGTCGGGGCGCAGGTCCTTCAGCGACCCCTTGAAGGCGCGTCCGATCGGGGAGCGCGCGGTGGCGACGATGACTGCCTCGGGCATGACGGATCTCCTCGTGTCAGCGGCCGATGCCGGTTGTTACCCGCCGGTCACTTCCGAAATCTAACAGGCGGATCTCCGTCTTCCCAGGCCGCGCCCCGGCGGAGACCGCCGGGGCGCCGGGGCTAGGCCGCTCCGTGCCGGACCGTCTCGGGGTCCTCGGGCTCCCCGGCGGCCTCGCCGACCTCGCGGCGCCGCAGCAGGGTGGCCCAGCGGCCCCGGGGACCGCGCTCGCGGCCCGCGACCCGGGTGCCGGCGACCTCGGTGCCGGGCTCCTCGGCGGCCTCGGCGGCGGCCAGGTAGACGGGCAGGATGCCCTCGCCGCGCCGCACGTCCGGCGGCTCCTCGACCTCGGGCTCCAGCCCGAGGGCCGCGGCCATCGACGGCAGCACGGCGGCGGCCGCCGCGGCGTAGCCCCGGGCGGACGGGTGGTAGCGGTCGGCGCTGAACATCTCCCGCGGGTCGGCCTCGAACTCGCGGCCGAGCAGGTCGCCCAGCGACACCGTCCGCCCGCCGCGCTCGACCACCGCGATGGTCTGCGCGGCGGCGAGCTGGCGGCTGGCGCGGCGGGCGATCCACCGCAGCGGCTGCATCACCGGCTGCACCGTGCCGAGGTCGGGGCAGGTGCCGACGACCACCCGGCAGCCCGCGCCGTGCAGCCGCTCCACGGCCGCGGCCAGGTGGCGCACCGATTCGGCGGCCGGCACCCGGGCGGTGACGTCGTTGGCGCCGATCATGATGACGGCGATGTCGGGGTGGGCGGCCAGGGCCTTGTCCACCTGGCCGGGCAGCGCCTCGGAGCGGGCGCCCGACAGCGCCACGTTGGTCAGCCGCACCGGATGTCCCGCGATCGCCGACAGGCCCGCGGCCAGCAGCGCGCCGGGCGTCTCGTCGGGCTCGTGCACGCCCAGCCCGGCCGCGGTGGAGTCGCCGAGCATCACGAACGACAGCGGAGCGGCCGACGCCTCCCCGTCCCCGGCGCCGATCCCGTACACGCCGTCGGCGACCGGCGGGTCCCCGTTGGGCGTGGCCTGGATGATCCGGCGGGCCAGCTTGGCCTCGACGACGAGGAGACCGAAGGTCAGGCCCCCGAGGGCGGTGAGGCCACCGCCTCCGTAGGCGGCGGCGGTAGCGATGCGGCGTGCCGTCAACGCTCTCAGCATCGTCCGTTGACCCTCCGTATCCGGCGGGCACGGCACCGTCACCGGAACGTGCCCGCCGCCGTCTCACTGGGCTACCGTCAGGACTTGGAATCTATCCGAACCCGCATCCCTCCCCGACCAGGCACACGCTGGTTGAACAGGGATGTAACAAACTGATTCGACAAGGAAGTCGCGGTGCAGGTACACGATTCGCTGGTCGAGCTGATGGGCGACACCCCGCTCGTCCGGCTGCGCAAAGTCACCGCCGGGCTGCGCCCACAGGTGCTCGCCAAGGTGGAGTACTTCAATCCCGGCGGCTCGGTCAAGGACCGCATCGCGGTCCGCATGATCGACGCCGCCGAGCGGTCCGGCCTGCTCCGGCCGGGCGGCACGATCGTCGAGCCGACCTCCGGCAACACCGGGGTGGGGCTGGCCATCGTCGCGCAGGAGCGCGGCTACCGCTGCGTCTTCGTGTGCCCGGACAAGGTCGCCAAGGACAAGCTGGACGTGCTGCGCGCGTACGGCGCCGAGGTCGTGGTGTGCCCGACCGCGGTGCCGCCCGACCACCCCGAGTCGTACTACTCGGTCTCCGACCGGCTGGCCGCCGAGATCCCCGGGGCCTGGAAGCCGAACCAGTACGTCAACCCGGACAACCCGCGCTCGCACTACGAGACCACCGGCCCGGAGATCTGGCGGCAGACCGACGGGCGGATCACCCACTTCGTGGCGGGCATCGGCACCGGCGGCACGATCAGCGGCGCGGGACGCTACCTGAAGGAGGCGTCCGGCGGGCGGGTCAAGGTGATCGGCGCCGACCCCGAGGGCTCGGTGTACTCGGGGGGCAGCGGCCGTCCGTACCTGGTGGAGGGCGTCGGCGAGGACATCTGGCCGGAGACCTACGACCGGACGATCTGCGACGAGGTCATCGCGATCTCCGACAAGGAGTCGTTCACCATGACCCGGCGGCTGGCCCGCGAGGAGGCGCTGCTGGTCGGCGGGTCGTGCGGGATGGCGGTGGCGGCCGCGCTGCGGGTCGCCGCGGACCTCGAGGAGGACGCCGCCGTGGACGCGGTGATCGTGGTGCTGCTGCCGGACGGCGGCCGCGGCTACCTTTCAAAGATTTTCAACGACGACTGGATGGCGGACTACGGCTTCCTTACCCCGGCCACCGAGGAGGCCCGGGTGGGCGAGGTGCTCACCCGCAAGAGCGGGCAGCTGCCGGAGTTCGTGCACGTCCACCCGCACGAGACCGTGGAGACCGCGGTCTCGATCATGCGCGAGTACGAGGTGTCGCAGCTTCCGGTGATGAAGGAGGAGCCGCCGGTCATGGCGGCCGAGGTGGTCGGCTCGGTGGCCGAGCGCGACCTGCTGGACCTGCTGGTGCGCGACCGCGGCTCGCTGGGCGACGCCATCGGCGAGCACATGTCGGCGCCGCTGCCGACGATCGGGTCCGGCGAGCCGGTGAGCAAGGCCGTGGCGGTCCTGGAGAAGGCGGGCGCGCTGGTCGTGCTCGTCGACGGCAAGCCCAAGGGCCTGCTCACCCGCCAGGACCTGCTCGCCTTCCTCGCCGGCGGGTAGCCGCCCGGTCGGCGGGCGGGCCGCCTTCCCCCGGACGCGGCGAAGCGCCGGAACCCCGCGCGAGGGGCTCCGGCGCTTCGGTTTCTTCCCCGGGTGTTGGGCCGCGGGCCGCCGGCGTGTGGGCGGCGAGGTCGGCCGGCGTTCCGCGGCCCAACGTCTCTATCGGTCGCGGGGGCGCCGCCCCCGCCGGGCCGGGACCCGCTAGGTGCGGGCCCCCGTGCGGGCGAACTCCTCCTCCAGCGGGCCGGCCTTGCCGGGCGAGGCGGGCCGGTCGCCGTGCCCGGGCCACCAGGCCCGGTGGCCGAGCAGCGCGGTGACGCCCGGCACCAGGAAGATCGACATCACGAAGGCCGACAGCGCGATGCCGATGGCGATCGAGAAGCCCATCTGCCGCAGCATCGAGACCTCGGCCACCAGCATCACCGCGAAGGTGCCGGCCAGGATGAGGCCCGCCGCGGCGACCGTGGGGCCGCCGTGCTCCACCGCCAGCGCGGCGGCGCGCCGCGGCTCGTGCCCCTCCTTGGCCTCCTCGCGCAGCCGCGCGGTCATCAGGATGTTGTAGTCGGTCCCGATGGCCAGCACGAACAGGTACAGCATGATCGGCAGGTGGAAGACCTCGCCGGGCTCGCCCATCAGCCCCTGGAACAGGTACACCGCGGAGCCCAGGGTGGCGGCGAAGCCGAGCAGCACCGCCGGGACCAGGTACAGCGGGGCGACCACCGACCGCAGCAGGAGCAGCAGGATCAGTGCGATCAGCACGCCCGCCACCGGCAGGATGACCGACAGGTCGCGGTTGACCACCTTGTTGATGTCGCCGTAGATGGCGGTCTCACCGCCGACCAGCATCTTCGTGCCCGGCGGGGTGATCTTGTGGGCCGCGGGCCGCAGCTCGTCCTTGACCAGGTTGATCGACTCGTTGGACACCGGGTTGTCCTTGAGCAGCAGGTCCACCTGGACGACCCGGCCGCCCGGCGCGGACTGGGCGGGCTGCACGCCGCCCACCCCCGGCAGCGACCCGGCCTGCTGCCGGAACGACTCGATCGCGGACTTGGGGATCGGCTGCCCGTTCTCCGACTGCAGGTAGACCTGGACGGGCTTGGTCAGGCCGGCCGGGAAGGCGCTCTGCATGTCCTTCATGGCCTGCGCGGACTCGGTGTTGTCCGGGAAGCTGGACTGGAAGTCGTAGTCGGCCTTGAACCCGGTCGCCCCGACCGCCAGGACGACCAGCAGCCCCCCGGAGACCAGCGCGACCAGCGCCGGGCGCCGCCCGACCATCCGGCCGAGGCCGGTGGCGACCCGCGCCGTCGGCTGCTGCTTCCACGACTTGGACGGCCAGAACACCGCCGGGCCCAGCAGCGACACGATCGCCGGGAACACCGTCAGCGACGTGATGCCCATGACCAGCACGCCGATGGCCAGCGACGGGCCCCAGGCGGAGAAGATGCCGAACGAGGCGAGCATCAGCACCAGGAAGGTCACCGCGATGGCGGCCGCGGCCGAGGTGATGACCTCGCCGACCCGCTCCATCGCCACGATCATCGCGGTCTTCTTGTCGTCGCCGGCGCGCAGCCGCTCCCGGTAGCGGAACAGGACGAACAGGTAGTAGTCGGCGCCGATGCCGAACAGCACGATCGTCATGATGATCTGCAGGCTGTCGTCGCCGGTGAAGTCCAGCAGCTTGGACGCGACGCCGATCAGACCGGTGGCCATGGCCTCGGTCAGCATGATCACGATGATCGGCAGGATCGCCGCGACCGGCGCCCGGAAGATCAGCAGGATCAGCCCGATGATCAGCACGAAGGTGCCGACGGACACCAGGACGAACGAGGTGTTGAAGGAGTCCTCGTTGTCGGTGAACGTGGCGACGTCACCGCCGACGTTGGCCGTCAGCCCGGACCCCAGCAGGCCCGGCAGGTCCTTGCGGATGTCCTTGACCGCCTCGCCCTGGTCGGTCTGCGCGTCCATCGAGGTGCCCTTCATGGGCACGCTGATCAGCTGGATCCTCTTGTCGGGCGACACCGCCTGCGGGCCGGTGGCGAACGCCTGCACCGTCGGGTACTTCTTGGCCGTCAGCGCCTGCGCGGCCTGCCCGATCTTGGCGCTGTCGGCCGCGGTGAGCTGCCCGCCGTCGGACCGCTTCACCACGATCAGGGTGGTGGCGTCGGCCTGCTGCGGGAAGGACTTCTGCGCCAGCTCGGCGGCCTGGACGGCCTCGTAGGAGGACGGCAGGAACTCGCTCTGGTCGGACTCGGTCTTCAGCGAGGGTGACAGGAAGACGATGGCGACCCAGGCCACCGCCCATGTCAGGAGCGTCAGCCACGGGTGTCTGACCACCACGCGGGCCAGGCGTGCGAACATGCGGTTTCCTTCGATGGGGGGAAGCGGTACGCGCGCGCGACCCCCGGGGGGATCGCGCGCTCGGTTCGGGCCGCTCGGCGTGCGGGGGCGCCGGAACGGGAGTGAACAGTCGTCTCGGGTTACGCGTTCAACGGTAGGGATCGACCAGGCGAAAGTGGTCAACCCGGGAGCCGAAATGGCGGCTGATACCTATGGGGGACCGCCTCCTCCCGAAGGAGTGCCGGGGGGCGGATAGCCTCGTGCTCATGGACGACGAGGTTCACCGGGCATTCGAGACGCTGGCCATCCACGCCGGGCAGGAGCCCGACCCGGCCACGGGGGCGGTCGTACCCCCGATCTACCAGGTCTCGACCTACAAGCAGGACGGCATCGGGGGGCTGCGCGGCGGCTACGAGTACTCCCGTTCGGCCAATCCGACGCGTACCGCGCTGGAAGTATGCCTGGCCGAACTGGAGGGGGGAGCGCGGGGGCTGGCGTTCGCCTCCGGGCTGGCCGCCGAGGACACCCTCCTGCGCACGGTGTGCGCGCCGGGCGACCACGCCGTCATCCCCGGTGACGCCTACGGCGGCACCTACCGGCTGTTCGCCAAGGTGTTCGAGCGGTGGGGGCTGGCGTACGACCCGGTGCCGCTCGGCGACGTGGCCGCGGTGCGCGCCGCCGTGCGCCCCGAAACGAGGCTCATCTGGGTGGAGACGCCGACCAACCCGCTGCTCGGCGTGGCCGACATCGCCGCGCTGGCCGCCGTCGCGCACGAGGCGGGCGCCCTGCTGGTGGTCGACAACACCTTCGCCTCGCCCTACCTGCAGCGGCCGCTGGCGCTGGGCGCCGACGTGGTCGTCCACTCGACCACCAAGTACCTGGGCGGCCACTCCGACGTGGTCGGCGGCGCGCTGGTGGCGGCCGACGCCGACCTGGGGGAGCGCCTGGCGTTCCACCAGAACTCCATGGGCGCGGTGGCCGGGCCGTTCGACGCCTGGCTGACCCTGCGCGGCATCAAGACGCTCGCGGTGCGGATGGACCGGCACTGCGCCAACGCCGCCGCCGTGGTGGACATGCTCACCGCGCACCCGGCCGTCGAGCAGGTGCTCTACCCCGGGCTGCCCGACCACCCGGGCCACGAGACCGCGGCCAAGCAGATGCGCGGCTTCGGCGGCATGGTGTCCTTCCGGATGGGGTCGGAGGAGGCCGCCGTGCGGGTGTGCGAGCGGACGGAGCTGTTCACCCTCGGCGAGTCCCTGGGCGGGGTGGAGTCGCTGATCGAGCACCCGGCGCGGATGACCCACGCCTCGGCCGCCGGGTCGCCGCTGGAGGTCCCGGCCGACCTGGTGCGGCTGTCGGTCGGCATCGAGGACGCCGGCGACCTGCTGGCCGATCTGCGTCGGGCGCTCGGCTGACCTCGGCGGCCGCGGCGGCGGCGCCGATGGCCCGGCGCGGGCCGGGGCCGCTCTATATGATGTGCGCACCAAGATCTCTTCAGGAAAGGGTCCGGGGTGCGCAAGGTATTGGTGAGCGGAGCGGCGTTCGCCGCCACCTGCATCGCGGCCGTCACCGCGACCGGCGGGGCCGCCCAGGCCACCGTGCCGACCCCACCGTCCGGCGGGCAGGCCACGTCCGAGGCGACCGTCTCGCCGTCGCCGACGTCGGCGACGCCGGAGCCGGAGGCGTCGGCGGAGCCGTCCGGTCCGGAGGGGGCGTCGACGCCGTCGCAGACCCCCGGTTCGCCCGGCACGTCCGCCCCGGACACCGACAGCGACTCGGTGACGACGGCGCGGGCGGTGATGGTGACGCCCGCGCCGCCCCGCACGGTCACCTACGCCTACGGGACCGCGCCGCGCCAGCGCCTCGACGCGTACTGGCGCCCGTCCGCGGCGCAGGGCTCGACGGCGCAGGGCGCGCGGCAGACGGGCAAGCGTCCGGGCGTGCTGCTGCTGCACGGCGGTTACTGGCTCGGCGGCGACAAGAGCAGCTGGAAGTACTTCGCGCGCCGCCTGACCAACGAGGGCTTCGCGGTCTTCGCCGCCAACTACCGGCTGGCGGGCACCGCCGCCTGGCCCGCCCAGCGCGACGACGCCGAGGCCGCGCTCGACTACGTCAAGCGCAACGCCGCCCGCTGGAACGTCGACCCGGACCGCATCGCGGTGATCGGCTCGTCGGCCGGCGGGCTGCTGGCCACCCAGCTCGGCGCCTACGGCCAGGGCGCCCAGCGCGTCCGCGGGGTGGTCGCGCTGTCGCCGGTCAACACCCCGTACCTGGCGTACCAGACCGGCGCCGAGACGACCGCCACCCCCGGCCAGCGCAAGCTGCGCCGCGCCGTGGTCACGCTGCTGGGCTGCCGTCCCGTGACCGGCAACTCCACCTGCTGGACGAAGGTCGACGACGCCACCGCGGCCACGCACGCCTCGTCGGGCGACGCCCCGATGCTGATCATGCACGGCACCACCGAGTTCGTCCCGCGCACGCAGAGCACCGGCCTGGCCGGGGCGCTCAACCGCGCCGGAGTGCCCGCCACGGTGGTCGCGGTGCCGGGCAGCATGCACGGGCCCGCCCTGATGCAGGACCCGAGCGTCTACCCGCGGATCCTGTCCTTCCTCAAGGCCCGCACCCGCTGACGCGGGGCCGCTCGTTCGTCGCCGCTGAACCCCCCGCCGCGACCGGCGTGGGGGTTCGGCGCGCTAGGAGTTCCAGATCATCAGGACGAGGATCACCAGCCAGAGCAGGGCCACCACGCCGGAGATCGCGGCGATGCGGCCGCGTTCCACCTGCGCGACGTCCTCGAACGTCGCGGTGGCCACCGCCCCGGCGGGCTTCTGCCCGCCCTCGGCCGGAGCGGGCCGCTCCCCGGCGGGCCCGGATTCCGGCCGCTCCGCCTCGACCGGCCGCCGCGCCTCGGCCGCCGCCACCTCCAGCGCGTGCGCGGCCTTGCGCTGGTCGCGTTCCACGAGCAGCAGCAGGACCAGCGCCACCAGGAACAGGGTCATCGACGCCGTCAGCCACATCTGGTCGAACCGCCCCTTGGCCAGGAACAGCCCGAACAGGAAGATCCCCAGGGTGCTCAGCCCGTAGATCCGCGTGATCCGGGTGAGGTAGCGCAGCACCACCACGTCGCCCTTGCGGATGTAGCGCGGGCTGGCCATCGTGGCGGCCGTCAGCGGCCCCAGCGTGAAGATCGCGAACCCGATGTGCAGGAACAGCAGCAGCCGGTCGGTGGTCGACATACCACCGACCCTAGCGACCGGGTGACCGCGGCGGACGGCGGGTGGGGCGCGGCCCGCCCGCTCCCTTGACGGGGATTTTGGGGGCGGCCCCCCGAACGGTGACGCTCGCTCAGCGGCGGCCGCGGCGCACCCGCAGGTAGTCGCTGACGACGTACTCGCCGAGCCGTTCGGCGTCGGGGGCGAACACCCGGCCGCCGTTGCGCCGGGCCACCTCCTCCACGAACGACACCAGGCGGCGGTCCTCGGCCAGCATGAACACGTTGAGGCAGGCGCCGCGCCGGGTCATCTTGTCGACCTCGGCCAGCGTCAGCACGAGGGTCTCGGGGGACGGCGGGTAGTCGAACAGGGACCGGCCGTCGGGGCGCAGGTGCGCGGTGGGCTCCCCGTCGGTGACCACCAGCACGATCGGCTCGAAGTCGGGGTGCCGGTCCAGATGCCGGCCGGCGATCATCAGCGCGTGGTGCAGGTTGGTGCCCTGCACCATGTCCCAGTCCAGCCCGGCCATCTCGGTGGGATGCAGCACCCGGGCGTAGTTGGAGAACCCGATGATCTGGATGGCGTCCTGCGGGTACTTGCTGGTCACCAGGGTGTGCAGGGCCAGGGTGGTCTGCTTGGCCGCCGCCCAGGTGCCGCGCAGCACCATCGAGTACGACAGGTCCACCAGCAGGCACACGGCCGCGGCGGTGCGGCGCTCGGTCTCCTGCACCTCGAAGTCGTCGACGTCCAGCCGGACGCCGTGCGGGCGCAGGCCGCCGCCCTCGGCGGGGCCCTCCATGGCGTTGCGGCGGATCGCGTTGCCCACCGTGCGGACGACGTCGAGGGGCTGCTCGTCGCCGAACCGCCAGGGCCGGCTGGAACCGGTCAGCTCCCCGGCCTGCCCGGCGTCGCGCTGGTCGTGGTCGCCCTGCCGGCCGGAGGTGAGCCGGGCGAACACCCGGCGCAGCGCCGTCTCGCCGAGCCGCCGCACCGCCTTGGGCGTCAGCTCCAGGCCGCCGCGGCGGCGCTGCAGGTAGCCCTGGCGCTCCAGCTCGGCCTCGATGCGGCGCAGCTGCGCCAGGTCGTCGACGGCCTGGCGGCCCAGCGCGCGGCGGACCGCCTCCTCGTCGATGTCGTCCAGCCGCGCGCCCGGGTAGTCCTGGGCGAGCGCGGCCTCCAGTTCGGCCAGGTCGGCCAGCTCGGCGAGCGCGGTGGTGGCGTCGCCCATGCCGAGCGGGTCCTGCCCGGTCATCTGCTCCTGCCCGCCCCAGGCCAGGTCGGGACGGCGGGCGCGCAGCGCGTCGGTCAGCCGGGCCATCTCCATGGCCAGGCCCGCGTCCTGCATGACCTGGTCCATCAGCCCGGCCAGCTCGGCGCGCTGCTCGGGCGTCAGCGAGTCCAGCAGGCGCTCCGTGGCGGCCGCGCGGCGGGCCAGCGAGTCGACCAGCTCCTCCAGGTTCTGCGGGTTCTCCGGGAAGAAGTCCCCGTACTCGCGCATGAACCGGTCGAAGTCGGCCTGGGTGTGCTCGCCGCGGGCGTCCCGGTCGAGCATGTCGTTCAGCGCGGCCATCATGTCCTTGACCCGCTGCATCACCCGCGGGTCCTGGCTGCTGAGGGCCTGCTTCATGCCCTGGAAGCGGGCGTCCAGCACCTCGCGCCGCAGCAGGTCCTTGAGCTGCTCGTAGGTGGCGCGGGCCGCGTCCGACCGCCAGTCGTAGTCGGCCAGCCGCCGCACCGCCTGGGAGGTGTCGGACGGCAGCGCGTCCAGCTCGGCCTCGCGCAGCCGGGCCTCGTCGCTGGGGTCGGGGAACAGCTCGGCCCGCTCCTGCCCGATCGCGGTGTCCAGCAGCGCGCGCACCTGCTCCAGCGTCCCGTCCAGGCGGCCGCGCTCGCGCAGTTCGCGGCGGCGCCGCCGCACCTCGCGCAGCAGGTCGTCCAGCCCGCGGCGGCCCTGCGCGCCGGGCAGGCCGCGGCGCAGCAGCTCGCGCAGCGCCTCCTCGGGGCGGGTCCCCTCCAGCACCGAGTCGCCCATCGCGTCCAGCGCGGCCCGCACGTCGTACGGCGGGGCCAGCGGGTCGGGCCCGCCCTGATACGGCCCGTACCGGTAACGGCTCATCGAACCCCCAGGTTCTTGGGGACGGTCAGGTGCGACCCGGAAGGGTCCGGGTGCGGTGTCAGGTGCGGTACGTGGCGGTGCCGTCGCCGCGGCCGGTCGCGGTGTCCTTCGACAGCCGGCGGGTCAGGAACAGCCCCTCCATGGCGAACTCCAGCGCCGCCGCGGCCTGCCCCGGCGACTCCCCGGTCATGTCCAGCCGTTCCATGATCTTGGCCAGGCCGGGTACCGGGCCGATGCGGCGCAGCAGCTCGGTGGCGGGCACCAGCTCGCCGGACTCCACGCTCTCGCCGGCGTCGAACTTGTCCAGCAGCCCGGACAGGTCGGCCCCGCCGAGGGTGCGGCGGTAGGTCTCGGCGATCGCCCGGCGCAGCAGGTGCTCCAGCACCTCCTGCTCGCGGCCCTCCTCGCTGACCTCGAACTCCACCTTGCCCATCAGCGCCGGGACCACGGCGGGCAGGTCGCAGACCCGGGCCACCGCGTGCTCCTCGCCGGTCAGCGCGGCGCGCCGCACCGCCCCCGCGGCCACGGTCTCGGCGCCCGCCAGCGCGAACCGCGCCGACACGCCGGACCGGGCGTCCACCGCGGTCGACTCGCGCACCAGGCGGGTGAAGCGGGCCACCACCTCCAGCAGGTGGGCCGGCACCTCGGCGGGCAGGTCGGCCGCGCTCGCCGGGCCGTCGCCGGCGAAGAAGTCGAACTCGGCCTCCTGGCGGATGAGGTCCAGCTCGTCGTCCAGTTCCAGCGGGTAGTGGGTGCGGATCTCGGCGCCGAACCGGTCCTTCAGCGGGGTGATGATGCGGCCGCGGTTGGTGTAGTCCTCGGGGTTGGCGCTGGCCACCAGCAGCACGTCCAGCGGCAGCCGCAGCGCGTAGCCGCGGACCTGCACGTCGCGCTCCTCCAGCACGTTCAGCAGCGCCACCTGGATGCGCTCGGCCAGGTCGGGCAGCTCGTTGATGCAGAACACGCCCCGGTTGGTGCGCGGCACCAGGCCGAAGTGGACGGTCTCGGGGTCGCCCAGCGTGCGGCCCTCGGCCACCTTGATCGGGTCGACGTCGCCGATGAGGTCGCCGACGCCGGTGTCGGGGGTGGCCAGCTTCTCGCCGTACCGCTCGTCGCGGTGCTTCCAGGCGACCGGCAGGTCGTCGCCCAGCTCGTCGGCCAGGCGGCGGCAGCGCACGCAGACCGGCGCGTACGGGTGGTCGTTGATCTCGCACCCGGCGACCACCGGGGTCCACTCGTCCAGCAGGCCCGCGATGGTGCGGATCAGCCGCGTCTTGCCCTGCCCGCGCTCGCCCAGCAGGACCATGTCGTGTCCGGCGAGCAGGGCCCGCTCCACGTGCGGCAGCACGGTGTCGTCGAACCCCACGATGCCCGGGAAGCGCGGCTCGCCCGATTTCAGGCGGACGAGCAGGTTGTGGCGGATCTCGGCCTTCACCGACCGGTGGACGTGGCCGCTCGCCCGCAGCCCGCCCCGCGTGGTCTCTGGAGGTGTGGATGGACGCACGCGATCGACACTACGTCGCGGACGCTGCCGGTCGCACCCCCGCACGCGGGGTTTGGGCCCGCGGGCGGGCACGGGGGAGACTGGGACGGTGAACGCACGACGGTGCGGGAACCCCCAAGTATGAGAACGCGGGACGCCGCGGACGAGGGAGGGGGCGCCGATGACGCGATTCGGTGACGGACTGGCCCTGGGCCCCGATCTTTCGGCCGCCGCCGAGTCGGCGGTCGAGCAGGCGATCGCCCCGCTGACCGGCAGTCCGGATCTTCTGTGCCTGTTCGTGTCCGGGCCGGACCCGAGCGAGGTGGCGGAGGCGGCGCACCGGGCGATGCGCGGCGCCGGCGCCCGCGTCGTCGTCGGCTGCAACGCCTCCGGGGTGATCGGCGGCGGCCGCGGGGTGGAGGACGAGCGGGCGGCCAGCGCGTGGGCGGCCGAGCTGCCCGGGGCGCGGCTGGAGCCGTTCCGGCTGGAGACCCTCAAGGCCGACGACCGGCTCGTCGTGGTCGGCATGCCCGAGACCCGCGACGACGACGTGGTGGGCCTGCTGCTGACCGACCCCTACACCTTCCCGGTGGACGCGTTCGTGGAGCGCTCGGGCGAGGCGCTGCCCGGCCTGCCGCTGGTCGGCGGCATGGCCGACGGCGGCGGACGCGGCGCCACCCGGCTGTTCCTCAACGGCCGGGTGCACGACTCGGGCGCGGTCGGGGTGGTGCTCGGCGGTCCGGTGGCCGCGGCGACCGTGGTCAGCCAGGGCGCCCGGCCGATCGGCCCCGACATGGTGGTCACCCGGGCCGACGACAACCTGGTGTACGAGCTGGCGGGCACCCCGGCGCTGGACAAGCTGGAGCAGATCGTGCTGGGCCTGCCCGAGGAGGAGCAGGAGCTGGCCGGGCGCGGCCTGCTGATCGGCCTGGCCATGGACGAGTACGCCGACGAGCACGAGTACGGAGACTTCCTGGTGCGCGGGGTGGTGGGCGCCGACACCGACAGCGGCGCCATCGCCATCGGCGACGTGGTGGAGGTCGGCCGCACCGTGCGGTTCCAGGTGCGCGACGCCGGGGCCGCCGACCAGGACCTGGCCGACCTGCTGGAGCGCTTCGACCTGAACCCGGTGGAGGGGGCGCTGCTGTTCTCCTGCAACGGGCGCGGCCGGGCCATGTTCCCCGACTCCGACCACGACGCCAAGATGCTGACCCGGGCGTTCGGGCCCGCGGGCGTCGGCGGCTTCTTCGCCGCCGGGGAGATCGGCCCGGTCGCCGGGCGCAACCACGTGCACGGGTTCACCGCGTCGATCCTGGCGTTCGGCCCGGCCGGTGCCGGTGACTGAGCCGGTGACCGGGCCGGTGCCCGGGCCGACGGCCGGGCCGGTGGTGCTGGCCGTCGACATCGGCGGCACGAAGACCGCCGCGGCGGTGGTGGACGGCGACGGCCGGATCGTCGCGCAGGGCCGCACGCCCACGCTCGCCCAGGAGAACCCCGAGGTGCTGTGGAAGGCGCTGACGGACCTGCTGGACGAGGTGCACGCCGCCGCGGGCGGCACGTCCCCGGCCGGGGTCGGCGTGGGCTGCAGCGGCCCGATGACCTGGCCGGACGCCGAGGTCTCGCCGCTGAACATCCCGGCCTGGCGGGGGTTCCCGCTGCGCCGGCGGCTGCGCGAGCGCTACCCGGGCCTGCCGGTGCGGGTGCACAACGACGCGGTGTGCGTCGCCGTCGGCGAGCACTGGCGGGGCGCCGGGCGCGGCCACGGCAACGTCCTGGGCATGGTGGTGTCCACCGGCGTCGGCGGCGGGCTGGTGCTCGGCGGCCGCCTGGTGGACGGGGCGTCCGGCAACGCCGGGCACGTCGGGCACATCGTCGTCGAACCCGGCGGCCCGCCGTGCCCGTGCGGGGGACGCGGCTGCCTGGAGGCCGTGGCCAGCGGACCGTCCCTGGTCCGCTGGGCCCGCGGCGAGGGCTGGCGCCCGGACGAGCCCGCCGCCACCGGCGCCGACCTGGCCGCCGACGCCCGCGCCGGGAACCGCGTCGCCCTGGCGGCCGTGCGGCGCGCGGGCCGCGCGGTGGGCGTCGCACTGGCGTCCGCCGCCCACCTGTGCGACCTGGACGCGGCCGTCATCGGCGGCGGGGTGTCGCAGATCGGCGCCCCGCTGTTCGACGCGGTGCGCGAGGCGCTGGACGTCCACGCCCGGATGGACTTCGCGCGGCGCCTGCGGGTCGTGCCCACCGCCCTCGGCCAGACCTCCGGCCTGATCGGCGCCGCCGCCCTCGTACTGGCCGGCGACCGGTACTGGACGGCCGGCTGACCCTTCCCGGCCGGCCCTTCCCGGCCGACCCTTTCGGACCGCGGGGTCCGCGCCCTCTCGGCGGCGGCGCGGGACGGTTCGCGTGGGAGGATCGGGAGCATGGCCCTCGTCTCCGTCGACGACGTCCGCGCGGCGCGCGAACTGCTGCGCGAGGTGATCGAGCCGACGCCGCTCGTCCGCTCCCGGGTGCTGTCGGAGCTGATCGGCGGCCCCGTCTACCTCAAGTGCGAGAACCTGCAGCGCACCGGCTCGTTCAAGATCCGCGGCGCGTATGTGCGGATCGCCCGGCTCAGCGACGCCGAGCGGGCCCGCGGGGTCGTGGCGGCCAGCGCGGGCAACCACGCCCAGGGCGTGGCGCTGGCGGCGAGCATGCTCGGCGCCAAGGCCACGGTGTACATGCCGGAGGGCGCGCCGCTGCCCAAGGTCGCCGCGACCCGCGGTTACGGCGCCGACGTGGTGTTCCCCGGCCCCACCGTGGACGACTGCCTGGCCGCCGCGCAGCGGCACGCCGAGGAGCACGGCGCGGTGCTCATCCACCCCTTCGACCACCCGGACGTGGTGGCCGGGCAGGGCACGATCGGGCTGGAGATCCTCGACCGGCTGCCGGACGTGCGCACCGTCGTCGGGGCCGTCGGCGGGGGCGGGCTGATGTCGGGCGTGGCCGTGGCGCTCAAGGGCGCGGTCGCCGAGACCGGCGGCCCGGACATCAAGGTCGTCGGCGCGCAGGCCAAGCGGGCGGCGGCGTTCCCCGCGTCGCTGGCGGCGGGCCGGCCCGTCCGGGTGGAGGTGCAGCCCACCATGGCCGACGGCATCTCCGTCGGCCGCCCCGGCGACCTCACCTACGACCTGGTGACCGAGCTGCTGGACGCGGTCGTCACCGTCACCGAGGAGTCGATCTCCCAGGCGCTGCTGCTGTGCCTCGAACGCGCCAAGCAGGTGGTGGAGCCGGCGGGCGCCGCGGGCGTGGCGGCGCTGCTGGAGCACTCCTACGCCGTGCGGACCCCGGTGGTGGTGCTGCTGTCGGGCGGCAACATCGACCCGCTGCTGCTGTCGAAGGTGCTGCGGCACGGCCTGGCCGGGGCGGGCCGCTACCTGGTCGTGCGGTGCCGCCTCCACGACCGTCCCGGCGCCCTGGTCACGCTGCTCGGCGAGCTGGCCGAGCTGGGCGTCAACGTGCTGGACGTCATGCACGAACGGGTCGCGGCCCGGCTGCACGTCGAGGAGGCCGAGGTGCTCATGCACCTGGAGACGCGCGGCGCCGACCACTGCGAGGAGGTGCTGACCCGGCTGCGGGACAAGGGGTACACCCTCGTCCAGACGTGAGCCGGGCCCGGGGCGGCGCGCCCCGGGCCCGGCACCGCGTCAGCGGCGGGTCACAGGGCGGGCTTGCCGGAGGTGTAGACCCACTTGTCGAACAGGGCGTCGAGCTGCTTGCCGGAGACCTTCTCGGCGAACGCGATGAAGTCCCGGGTGGAGACGTTGCCGTCCCGGTTGACCGTCGGCCACAGCTTGACGAGCCGGAAGAACGCCCGGTCGCCGATGGTCTTGCGGAGCGCGTGCAGGGTCATCGCGCCCCGGTCGTAGACGGTGGAGTGGAAGATGTTGTCGCGGCCGGGGTCGGCCGTGACCGGCTTCCACAGGTCGTCGTCGGCGGGCGTGGCGTACACCTCGTCGAAGCTCTGCTGCGCGGTCTTGCCGGTGTACTTCTCGAAGTACAGCCACTCGGAGTAGGTGGCGAAGCCCTCGTTGAGCCAGATGTCGGCCCAGCGCTCGGGCGTCACGCTGTCGCCGAACCACTGGTGGGCCAGCTCGTGGACGGTCAGGTCCGGCCGCGGGATGGTGCCCGGCCGCCGGCCCAGGTCGTACACCGGGCGGCCCTGGGTCTCCAGCGCGTACCCGACCCCGGCGTCGACCACGATGCCGCCGGTGGAGGAGAACGGGTAGCGGCCGTAGGTGTCCGCCAGCCATTCCAGGAACTGGCCGGTCTGGTGGTGGAAGTCCGTCGCCGACGAGGCGGGGATGCCGAGCCGGGTGTGGGTGGCGGTGATGTTGGGGATGCCGCGCTTGGTCCGGCCCTTGACCACGTCGAACTTCCCGATCGCGATCATGCTGAGCTCGCTGGCCATGGGCCTGTTCATCACCCATCGGGTGGTGGTGCGGGCGCCGCTGGTCCAGCGGCCCGCCGGGTCGCCGTTGGCCAGCGTGGTGAGGTCCTTCGGCGCGGTCAGCGTGAAGGTGTAGGTGGCCTTGTCGGCCGGGGTGTCGTTGACCGGGTAGACGGTCGCGGCGCCGATCGGCTGGTTGAGCATGACCGCGCCGTCGGCGGTCGGGATCCAGCCGGAGCGGCCCAGCGCCGGGTCGTCCACGCCCTCGGGGACGCCCGAGTACGCCACCCGGACGGTGAAGCCGGTGCCCTTGCGCAGGCCCTTGGCCGGGGTGATCTGCAGCTCCTGGGCGCCGGTGCGCTTGTAGGCGGCCTTCCTGCCGTTCACCGTCAGCGCCGAGATCCGCAGCGGCCCCTGGAAGTCGAGGTTGAACCGCGACAGGTGCTGGGTGGCCCGCGCCTTGATCGTGGTGACCGCGGAGATGCCCTTGGACGCCGGGTCGTAGGTCAGCGCGATGTCGTAGTGGGCGGCGTCGTAGCCGCCGTTGCCCATGTCGGGGAAGTAGGGGTCGCCCGCGCTCGCCGCGCCGGGCGTGTACCGCACGGCGGCCGCGCCCGCGGGTGCGGCCGTCGCCATCAGGCTCGCGGCGACGCCGAGCGCCACCGCGGCCGCCGCTCGGGGAGATCTGCTCATCGGCTCGTCCTCAGCTCATCAGACAACGCCCATCAAGCTGGCAGCGCGATCTGCGCGGGACAAGCTCGATTCGGTATCGAATTCGTTGGGACCGCCCGCCCCGGCCGGGGCGGTCAGCCCGCGGTGCCGGGCAGGGCGGTGAGGAACAGGCGGGTGATCTCGCGGGTGTCGTCGGTGCGCCAGGCCACGGCCAGCTCGGCGGGCGTCAGGCCGCGCACGGGCCGGCAGACCACGCCGGGCCGCTGGTAGAGGCGCGTGTTGCCCTCGGCGAGCAGGACGACGCCCAGGCCGGACGACACCGCCTCGAACACCTCGTCCGGGGCGGTGGCCTCGGCGCCGATCCGCGGCGGACGCCCCCCGCGGGCGTCCAGCGCCAGCCAGAAGTCGCGCAGCGGACCGGCCGCGGCGGGCAGCGCGATGAACGGCTCGTCCAGCAGGTCGGCGAAGTCGATCTCGGCGCGGGCGGCCAGCGGGTGGTCGTCGGGCAGCGCCACATGGCGGCGCTCGCCGGCCAGGGTGCGGGTGCTGATGCCGGCGGTGGGCACCGGCAGCCACACGAACGCCACGTCGCTGGAGGCGTCGGCCAGCCCGGCGCTGGGGTCGTCCCAGCCGACCAGCCGCAGCGAGACCGTCCAGCCGGGCGCCAGCTCCCGGAACCGGCGCAGGGCCCGGCGCTGCAGGTCGCGGCCGACGGCCGTCTGCATGCCGACGACCAGGGTGCGGGGGCGGCCGAGCACGCGGGTCTCGGCGTAGGCGCGGTCCCAGACGTCCAGGACGTCGCGGACGGCCGGCAGCAGCGCCGCGCCCTGCGGCGTCAGCGCGATCCCGCGGCCGCGCCGCTCGAACAGCTCGAAGCCCAGCCGCCGCTCCAGCGCGCGGATCTGCTTGGACAGCGCCGGCTGCGAGACGAACAGCCGGGCGGCGGCGCGGGTGAAGTTCAGCTCGTCGGCGATGGCCGCGAAGTAGCGCAGCTCCCGGAGATGGGCATCCATTACTTCTGGTTATACCGCTATGTCTTGGACGTTCGGACCGTCCCGGCGGCAGCGTGGGGGCATGACCGAGATTCCTGCGCGCGAGCTGGGCCGCCTGCGGGTGCCCGCGATCGGATACGGGGCGATGGTGCTGTCGCCCGGCATGTACGGCGACATCGACGAGGACCGGGCGCTGGCCGCGCTGCGCCACGCGCTCGACGCCGGCGCCACGTTCGTCGACACCAGCGACGGCTACGGCGAGGACGGCCACAACGAGCGGCTCGTCGGCAAGGCCGTCAAGGGCCGCCGGGACGAGGTGGTGGTGGCCACCAAGTTCGGGTTCCGCGTGCCCGACGGCGCCGAGCCGCACCGCTTCCCGGTCGGGTTCGCGTTCGGCGAGCTGGCCGTCAACGCCGAGCCCCGGTACGTGCGCGGGTACGCCGAGGCCAGCCTGCGCAACCTGGGCGTCGACGTGATCGACCTGTACTACCCGCACTTCCCCGACCCGCAGGTGCCGATCGAGGACACCGTGGGCGCGGTCGCCGAGCTGGTGGACGACGGCCTCGTCCGCTACCTGGGGCTGTCCAACGTCACGGCCGAGCAGCTGCGGCGGGCGCACGCGGTGCATCCCGTGCAGGCCGTGCAGACCGAGTGGTCGATGTGGCGGCCGGTGGACCCCGACCTGTCGGCGGCCGCACGCGAGCTCGGCGTCGGGCTGGTGGCGTGGAGCCCGCTGGGCGCCGGGTTCCTGACCGGCACCGTCGAAAAGGTCGGCGACGGCGATTTCCGCCGCAACCACCCCCGGTTCGACGACGCCAACCTCGCCGCCAACAACGACGCCTACGTGGCCGTGCGCGGCATCGCCGCCGACCTCGGCATCACCCCCGGGCAGCTGGCGCTGGCGTGGCTGCTGCACCAGGGCGACGACGTGGTGCCGATCCCCGGCAGCCGCACCCCCGCCCACATCGATGAGAACCTTCAGGCCGCCCGCATCGACCTGCACGCCGACACGCTCGCGCAGGTGGACGCCGTGCTGGCGCGGTTCGCCCCGGCGGGCGGCACGCTGCTGCGGGACGGCGGCCGATGACCGGGCGGCGGACCGCGGCGGCGGCCGCGCTGGCCGCCGCGCTGACGCTCGCCTGGTGCGCAGGGACCGGCGAGTCTCCGGACGCCGCGTCGGCGACGTCGGCGGGGGAGCCGGCCGGGGAGTCGTCGGCGCGGCCGCCGGACCGGGCCCCGCCGCCGGGGTCGACGCCGCCGCGCAGGCGTACGTGGACGCGGTCGACCGGCGCGATCTGGACGCGCTGGTGGACGCGTTCGCCGCCGGCGAGACGGTGGTCGACGCGTCCCGGAGGATCAGCGGCCGCGACGCCATCCGCACCTGGGCGCGCAACGAGGTGATCGGCGGCACCCTGCGGGTCCTGTCGATCGTGGAGCGGCGGGGCGACGGGCAGAAGCTGCTGGTGCACTGGGCGCCGTCCGGGGCGCAGGGCTGGCGGGCGCACTACGACTTCACCGTGTCCGGCGGCAAGATCCGCACCGCCGACCTGCAGTACGCCTGAGACCGGCACGCCTGAGACCGGTGCGCCTGAGACCGGTGCGCCTGAGACCGGTGCGCCTGAGGTGCGCGCGTCCGCCGCGGCAGGGACTCACAGGCGGCGGGCCTCCCGGGGGCGGGCTCCACCGGCGGGGCGGTCACCAGCGGCGGGGCTTGCCCTTGCCGTACAGCCAGGCGCGGAACAGGCCGTCCAGGTCGCGGCCGGAGATCCGCTCGGACAGCCGGACGAACTCGGGCGTGGTGGCGCTGCCGTCGCGGTGGGTGCGCGCCCACTCGCGCAGGATCGCGAAGAACGCGCGGTCGCCGACCCGCCGGCGCAGCGCGTGCAGGCACATCGCCCCCCGCGTGTAGACCGAGAACCCGAACATGTCCTTGCGGCCGGGCACCCCGGGCGGCGGGCGGAAGACCGAGGAGTCGCCGGGCATCCGGTAGTACCGGCGGAACACCTGCTCGGCGGTGCCGCGGTGGCGTCCGCCCCGCTCGCCCCGCTCCCGCCACAGCCACTCGGCGTAGGTGGCGAAGCCCTCGTTGAGCCAGATGTCCCGCCAGTTGCGCACGCTGACGCTGTTGCCGAACCACTGGTGCGCAAGCTCGTGCACGATGAACTCCTCGCTCGGCACGAACCCGGCGTAGACCGGACGCTCCTGGGTCTCCAGCGCGTAGTCCAGCTGCGGGTCGTCGACGACGGCGCCCGCCGTGGCGAACGGATAGCGGCCGAACATCTTCTCCGCCCAGCGCACTGCCTTGATCGTGGTGCGGTGCACGCGCTCGGCCGACCCGCGGAACTTCGGATCGACGGCGGTGATCACCGGGATGCGGCCCGCCCGGCCGCGCCGCATCCGGAACCGGCCGATCGCGACCGTCGCCAGGTAGCTGGCCATGGGCGAGTCCTCGGCCCACTCGTAGGTCGTCCGGCCGCCCCGGCGGACGACGCGGCCGGGCCTGCCGTTGGCGACCGCGCGCAGGCCCTTGGGCACGGTGATCCGGAACGAGTAGGTCGCCTTGTCGCTGGGATGGTCGTTGACCGGCAGCCAGGTCGGCGCGCCGTCCGGCTGGGACAGCACGACCGCGCCGTCCCGGGTCGGTATCCACCCGTAGGTGCCGAGGGGGCCGTCCGGCATCGGGCCGGGCCGCCCGGCGTACCGCACCACCGCGGTGAACGTCTGCCCCGCGGGGATCATCCGCGGCGGGATGATCATCAGTTCCTGGCCGTCGCGCTCGTGGCGGGCGGGCCTGCCCTCGACCGTGACCGAGGAGATGGCCGGACCGCGGAAGTCCAGGCTGAACGCCGACAGCGACTGCGCCGCCCGGGCGTTGACGGTGACGGCGGCGTCCACCTCGCCGCCCTTCCTGCCGGAGTAGGTGAGATCGACGTCGTAGTGCTGGACGTCGTAGCCGCCGTTGCCCGCGTGGGGGAAGTAGGGGTCGCCGAGGCCAAAGCCGCCGATCACGCCGTAGTCGGCGGGATCCTCCCCGGGGACGGCGGACGCGTCCCCGCCGCCCGTGGTCACCAGCAGGACGGCCGCGGTCGTCGCCGCGGTCGCGCGCACCCAAACCCCGTTCATCGAGGTCACTGTGCGCGGCGGGGCGGCGCGGCGGCGCACGGACGCGCCGGAGGCTGCCCAGAGCTTGCCTGCGCTTGGCCGCCGTTTGACGGTCGCGGCCCCTGGCCGGGGTCAGCGGCCGGGGCGGCCCCGCTTGTACAGCCAGTCGTCGAACAGCGTGCGCAGCTTCTGCCCCGACACCCGTTCGGCCACCTCGATGAACTGCTCGGTGGTGCCCGAGGAGTGCCGCCGCTCCTTGGTCCAGGTCTGCAGGATCCGGAAGAACGCGTCGTCGCCGACCTTCGTGCGCAGCGCGTGCAGGGTCATGCCGCCCCGGTCGTACACCGAGCGGGCGAACATCTGCGTGCGGCCGGGGTTGCCCGGCGGCACGTCCCACAGCTCGCGGTTCGCGCGGTTGGCGTACAGCTCGTCGAACTTGGACTGCACGGTCTGCCCGCCCGACTTCTCCAGCCACAGCCACTCGGCGTAGGTGGCGAAGCCCTCGTTCAGCCAGATGTCCTTCCAGCGGGTCAGGCTGACGCTGTTGCCGAACCACTGGTGCGCCAGCTCGTGCGCCAGCAGCGACTCGTCGAGGTCGTACGCCCCGTACACCGGGCGGTTCTGCGTCTCCAGTGCGAACCCGACCTCGGCGTTGTCGGCGATGCCGCCGGTGGAGGAGAACGGGAACGGGCCGAACCGCCGCGCCAGCTCGTCGGTGATCTCGGCGTTCTTGGCGTGGAAGGCGTCCAGCTCGGTGCCCGGCAGCGTCGGGTCGACCGCGGTGATGTTGGTGACCCCGCCGGACGTGCGGCCCGTCGCGACGTTGAACCGGCCCACGGTGACCGTGGCCAGGTAGGTGGCCATCGGCTCCTTCACCCGCCACTTGGTCGTCGTCGACCGGCGCGCGGAGATCGGCGTGACCGCCGGGCTCTGCTCCGCGCCGGGCGAACCGGGCGCCTCGGGGCCGCCGGACGGGGCGCCGCCCCCGGTGTTCAGCGGGGCGGCGGGCTCGCCGTTGGCGACGGCGGTCAGCCCCTCCGGAACGGTGATCTCGAAGTCGAACGTGGCCTTGTCGCTGGGGTGGTCGTTGCTGGGGAACCAGGTGTGCGCGCCGCTCGGCTGGCACGCCACGAACACCCCGTCGGGGGTGCGGATCCACCCGTAGCGGCCCAGGATCGGGTCGTTGACCGCGCGCGGCGTCCCCGAGTAGCGCACCACCACGGTGAACCGGGCGCCCTTCTCCACCGGCTTGGCCGGGGCGACGGTCAGCTCCTCGCCCTCCTGCCGCTGCTGCGCCGCCGCGCCGTCCACCGTCACCTGCGACACCTGCAGGCCGGCCAGGTCGAGGTTGAACGACGGCAGCCGCTGCGTGGCGGTGGCGGTGATCTCGGCGGTGCCGTCCAGCTCCTGGGCGCCGCCCGGCGTGATGGCCAGCTTGAGGCCGTAGTGCTGGACGTCGTACCCGGCGTTGCCGGCGCCGGGCACGTAGGGGTCGCCGATGGTGTCCTGCCCGGGGCGGACGGCCGCCTCCTGCGAAGCCTGGGCCGACCGGCCCGTGCCGCGGTCCGTGCTGGGCAGCTGGCAGGCCGCCGCCGCGCCGACGAGCGCCAGCGCGGTCAGGCCCGCGGCACCGCGTGCGGCGGCACGCGAGCGACGCGGGCGGGCGGGCCTGTGCGGGTCTCCGGCGATAGGCACGGTGCCCAGCCTGCCCGCCGCCGGGCGGAGTGGGCAAATCCGCAGTAAAAAGATCTACCGCCGGGGGTCGATCAGCGCCGGGCGTAGGGGTTGGGCGAGCCGGGCGGCGCCTTGACCACCACCGTCCCCGCGACCTTGTCGTGCAGGGCCTGCCTGCGCTCGTCCCACAGGATCCACGCCACGTCGACGATGCCGACGCAGCCGCACAGGCCGCCCAGGACGCTGTAGAACGCCGACCGGCCCGCGGCCTGGCCGGCGCTGATCGCGCCGCCGGTGTCGGCCCGCACCACCCTGGTCCTCAGCAGCATCTTGCCGAGCGTCTGCCCGAACCGCAGGTGCATCAGCCAGTAGTAGAGGAACGCGAGCCCGAGGTAGGCCAGGTTCACCGCCAGCTGCCCGCGGTCGACCGCCGGGGCGTTCGGGGACGGGCCGGTCATCTGCCGCCAGTCCACCAGCGGCAGCAGGACCGGCAGCATCACCACGCTGAGCAGAAGGGAGTCGACGACGGCCGCGCCGAGCCGCGCCCAGCGGCTGGCGAGTTCGGCCGGGGGCCCCGCTGTTCCGGACGGGCCGTGGCCGCCGGGGGACGGGGGCGTCCCGTACCGGGGGACCTCGCCCTTGGCGCCGTAGGAGCCGGGATACGGAGGCGGCTCGCCGGGCTGTTCGCCGGGCTGGGGCTGCCGGGGCGGCGGCTGGGCGCCGGACTCGCCGGGGGCGCGCCACGGCCGGTCCTCCGGCCGTTCCCCGGGCGTGGGGTCGTGCGGCGGATGCGTCATGCCGTCAAGGTGGGCTGGCGCCACCGCCGCCCGGACCTCACCACGCCCGGGACCGGCGAATGTTTACCGCCCGCTGATCGCCCGTTGCCGCCGGGCGCGCCGCGGGGCGGGCCGGCTCACAGGTTGCCGCGGCGGGCCTGCTCGCGCTCGATCGCCTCGAACAGGGCCTTGAAGTTGCCCTTGCCGAAGCCCAGGGAGCCGTGCCGCTCGATGAGCTCGAAGAACACCGTGGGCCGGTCCTGGACCGGCTTGGTGAAGATCTGCAGCAGGTAGCCGTCCTCGTCGCGGTCCACCAGGATGCGGCGCTTCTGCAGCTCCTCGACCGGCACCCGCACCTCGCCGATGCGGGCGCGCAGCTCGGGGTCCTCGTAGTAGGAGTCGGGGGTGTCGAGGAACTCCACCCCGGCGGCCCGCATGCCGTCCACCGCGGCCAGGATGTCGTTGGTCGCCAGTGCGACGTGCTGCACGCCCGGGCCGCCGTAGAACTCCAGGTACTCCTCGATCTGCGACTTGCGCTTGCCCTCGGCGGGCTCGTTCAGCGGGAACTTCACCTTGCGGGTGCCGTCCGCCACGACCTTGGACATCAGCGCCGAGTACTCGGTGGCGATGTCGTCGCCGATGAACTCGGCCATGTCGGTGAAGCCCATGACCCGGTGGTAGAAGTCGGCCCACTCGTCCATGCGCTCGACGTTGCCCACGCAGTGGTCGATCGCCTGGAAGTACCGCTTGGCCGGCGGCTCGACGATCGGGTCGGCGGGGACGAAGCCGGGCAGGTAGGGCCCGGTGTAGTTGGAGCGGTCCACCAGGGAGTGCCGCGTCTCCCCGTAGGTGGCGATCGCGGCGATCACGACCTTGCCGTGGTCGTCCTCCAGAACGTGCGGCTCGGCCAGGCCCGTGGCGCCCTTGGCGAGCGCGTGCCGGTAGGCCGCCTCGACGTCGGGGACCTCGATGGCCAGGTCGACCACCCCGTCGCCGTGCTCGGCGACGTGCCGTCCGAGGTCGGTGCCCGCCCGCACCGGCCCGCGGAACACGAACCGCACCGAACCCGACTCCAGCACGTGCACCGCCTCGTCGCGGCTGCCGTTCTCCGGGCCGCGGTAGGCGACCCGGCGCATGCCGAACGCGGTGGAGTAGTAGTGCGCCGCCTGCACGGCGTTGCCGACGGCGAACACGACGGCGTCCATGCCCTTGACCGGAAACTCGTCCATGCCGCCAATCTCGACAGACGGCTGCAGAGTGCGCAAGAGTGGTCCAAATCACTAGGCAATCTGCACAGTGCCATGGGGGAACGCCCGAGAGACCTGTACAGGATGACCACGAGGAGGACGCGGTGCCCGCCGAACCCGTCGACGGCCTGGACGGACGGTTGATCGAACTGCTGGCCGCCGAACCGCGCATCGGGGTGCTGGAGGCGTCCCGCCGCCTGGGCGTGGCGCGCGGCACCGTGCAGGCGCGGCTGGACCGCCTGGCCAGGCGCGGGATCGTCCGCGGCTACGGCCCCGACGTGGACCCGGCCGCGCTCGGCTACGGCGTGACGGCGTTCGTCACCCTGCAGATCCGCCAGCCCGGCGGGCACGACCCGGTGGCCGAGCGGCTCGCCGCGATCCCCGAGGTGATCGAGGCGCACACGATCACCGGGCCGGGCGACATGCTGTGCCGCATCGTCGCCCGCAGCAACCAGGACCTGCAGCGCGTCATCGACCTGGTCGTCGACGTGCGCGGGGTGGAGCGCGCCTCGACGGTGATCTCCCTGGCCACGCAGGTGCCCTACCGCACCCTCCCGCTCGTCCGCCAGGCCGCCCGCGCCGCCGAGGCCGCCCGCCGCGCGGGAACGCCCGCCGACGACCGGCAGCCGCGCAACGGGGGCCGGTGAACGGTCGGTCTCGCGCGGGCGGCCGGGGGGACGCGGGGGCGCACAGGGAGCGTGGGGCGGGAAAGGCGACGGCCCGCCGCCCTGGCGGGCGGCGGGCCGGGTGCTCGGTCGGCTGTGGCCGGGAGGTCAGGAGCCCTGGTAGGCGGTCGCGCCGAGGATCTCGACGGTCATGGTGCGCCCGTTGGGCAGCGTGTAGGTGGCCTTGTCGCCGACCTTCTTGCCGAGGATGGCGGCGCCGAGCGGCGACTTGGGCGAGTACACGTCGATGGGGGCGCCGCTCTCCTCGCGGGAGGCCAGCAGGAAGGTGACCTCCTCGTCGTCGCCCTCGAACGCCACGGTGACGGTCATGCCGGGACCGACGACGCCCTCGGTGCGCGGGGCCTCGCCGACGCGGGCGTTCTCCAGGATGCTCTGGAGCTGTACGATCCGCGCCTCGATCTTGCCCTGCTCCTCCTTGGCCGCGTGGTAGCCGCCGTTCTCGCGCAGGTCGCCCTCCTCTCGCGCCGCCTCGATTTTCTGCGCGATCTCGATGCGGCCGGGGCCCGACAGGTGGTCCAGCTCGGCCTTGAGCCGGTCGTACGCCTCCTGGGTGAGCCAGGTGACGTTGTCAGCGCGGGTCTCGGTCACGGGTACTCCTCATCCACATGTTGCGATCCTCGCTCGCCCGGGGGAGAGCGCCACATCGACATGAAATGCGGCCAGGTGAAACCTCTAGCCTATGCGATGTGTGCGGGTAAAGGTTCCCTGCGGGCGGGCTACGTAATCTGCCAAAACCGAACTCACCGGCCGCGGCCCGCCGCCGGGCGAATCAAATCTTCCGGCACTCCGTGATCCGGGCACTGACGGCCCGCCGGGACGTCTGCAGGGTGTCGGTGCGGCTGAGCTTCTCCGCCCCGGGCGGGACGGTGATCTCCTTGTGCGCCACCACACCGAAGTCGTCGCCGAAGGCGTACACCGCGCAGCGCACCTCCGTGTCCTTCGGTTTGGCCACCTGGTACCGGATCTGAACAGAAGAATCGTTCGGTATGGAAAAGGCGACGGTCTGTGCCGCTATTCCCGCCGGCTGGCCCACGTTCGCCAGAACCGCGGTCCACCCCAGGGCCAGCAGCGCGGTCAGCACGCCGATGACGACGTACCCCAGCCGGCCGCCGCGGCGCGGCCGCTCGGAGGCGGTGGGGGCGGGGGACGCGCTGGTGGCCATGCGGGAATCTCCGTGCGATCCGTGGACGTTGTCAGGGACAATTCTCATCTGTCGCGGCGGGTGCTCCGTACCGGGGGCCTCGTAACGCCCGAACATGCTGCTGAGAGGGAGAACCCCAGGTGTCCGAGCTCATCGACGGTACCGTGCCGGCCGGTTCGCCGAACGGCGCGCAGGGCGGTCCACGACCGGACGGATCCGGCCGGGGCGGCGGCCGGCTGCGGCTGATGGCCGTGCACGCCCACCCCGACGACGAGTCGAGCAAGGGGGCCGCCACCATGGCCCGCTACGTCGCCGAGGGCGTGGACGTGCTGGTGGTCACCTGCACCGGCGGCGAGCGCGGCGACATCCTCAACCCGGCGATGGAGCGTCCGGAGATCCGCGCGGACATCGGCCGGGTGCGGCAGGAGGAGATGGCCCGCGCCCGCGAGATCCTGGGCGTCGACCAGCGCTGGCTGGGCTTCGTCGACTCCGGCTTCCCCGAGGGCGACCCGCCGCCCCCGCTGCCGGAGGGCTGCTTCGCGCTGGAGCCCCTGGAGAAGGCCGCCGAGCCGCTGGTGCGGGCCGTGCGCGAGTTCCGCCCGCACGTGATCCTCACCTACGACGAGAAGGGCGGCTACCCGCACCCCGACCACGTCAAGACGCACGAGGTGTCGGTGGAGGCGTTCGAGGCCGCGGGCGACCCCGACCGGTACCCGGGGACGGGCGAGCCGTGGCAGCCCCTCAAGCTCTACTACCACATGACCTTCAACCAGGAGCGCATCCTCGCCCTGCACAAGGCGATGCAGGACGCCGGGCTGGAGTCCCCCTACGGCGACTGGATCGAGCGGTTCGACGAGCGGCCGCAGCAGTGGGAGATCACGACCCGCGTGCCGTGCGCCGACTACTTCGAGATCCGCGACAAGGCGCTGCTGGCGCACGCCACCCAGATCGACCCCAACGGCTTCTGGTTCGCCTGCCCGCTGGACCTCCAGCGCGAGGCATGGCCGACCGAGGACTACCATTTGGCCAGGTCCCTGGTGGACACGGAACTGCCGGAGGACGACCTGTTCGCCGGCATCCGGGAGAAGGTGTCTGTGTGATGCTTCCGCTGGCCGTACCGCTCGACCGGGCCGCCGCGCTCGGCAACGCCATTCCGCTCAACGACGACACGGTCACCCCCGGCTTCCTGGGGTTCGGCTTCTTCGTCGCCCTGGCGGTGGCCACGTTCCTGCTGCTGCGCTCGATGAACAAGCGGATGCGCAAGATCCAGGCCCCGCGCGAGGAGGACCTCAAGCAGCAGGAGTGGGAGCGCGCCCAGAAGGCCGAGGCCGAGAAGGCCGCGGACGCGCCCCGCAAGGACTGACCGCGTAAGAACAGCGCGGGAACCGGCCGGGCCGCCCCCGGCGCGCAGCGGCTCCGGCGGCGTGCGGGCCGGGGTCAGGCCTTGCGGTGGTCCCAGCTGACCACCCGGTCCGGCTCCATCACGATCACGACGCGCTTGGCCAGCGACTTCTCCAGGCCCGCGGCGAAGTCGGCGTCCAGCGGCCGGCCGGGCCCGGGCACGGGCAGCCCGGCCATGCGGGCGCCGACCACCGCGCCGACCCGCAACCTGACGTCCGGGTCCTCGATGATGCGGCCCTTGCCGTACAGCACGGCGCCGCGCAGCTCGTGGTACTGGGTGCCGTCCTCCACCAGGCAGGTCATGGTGGGGTTGCGGCGCAGGTTCAGCACCTTCTGCGAGCGCTGGTAGGTGGTGAAGGCGATCTTGCCGTCGAGCAGCGCGTAGAACATCGTCACCAGGTGCGGTTCGCCCTGCGGGCCGACCGTGGCGACCTGCACCTTGAACGACGCGGCCAGGAAGTCGGCGACCTCCTGCGGCGTCATCTTGATCTGCTCGCGCTTGTTTCCGGCCACCGGCGCTCCTCGGGTCCCATCGCGTCACCGACGTCGCCGCCAGAATAACCAGTCGCTTACCTGGGTGGGGCGGGGCCCATCATGGGGGCATGTCCGCGCGTGATCTCGTCGTCCTCGGCTCCGCGAGCGCGGTGCCCACCAGGTTCCGCAACCACAACGGCTATCTGCTGCGCTGGGACGGGCACGGCCTGCTGTTCGACCCGGGGGAGGGCACGCAGCGGCAGATGACCCTCGCCGGCGTCTCGGCGCACGACGTGACGTGGATCTGCGTCACCCACTTCCACGGCGACCACTGCCTGGGCGTGCCGGGCATCGTCCAGCGGATCGCCCGCGACGGCGTGCCGCACCCCGTGCACGCCGTGTTCCCCGCCTCCGGCGCCGTCTACTGGGAGCGGCTGCGGCACGCCACCGCGTTCGTCGACACGGCCGTGATCGACGAGCGGCCGGTCTCCGGCGACCGCGCCGAGATCGCCGCCGGCCCGTTCACCCTCACCGCGCGGCGCCTGTCGCACCCCGTGGAGTCCTACGGCTACCGCCTGGAGGAGCCGGACGGGGTGACGATGCTGCCCGCCGAACTGGCCGCCCGGGGCGTGCGCGGCCCGCTCGTGCGGCGCCTGCAGCAGGAGGGACGGGTCACCACCCGCGGCGGCCGCACCGTCACGCTGGAGGAGTGCAGCGTGCGGCGGCCCGGCCAGAAGGTCGCGTTCGTCATGGACACCCGGCTCTGCGACGCCGCCTTCGAGCTGGCCGACGGCGTCGACCTGCTGGTCATCGAATCGACGTTCCTCGACGAGGACGCGGCGCTGGCGGCCGAATACGGCCACCTCACCGCCGGGCAGGCGGGCCGGGTCGCCGCCCGCGGCGGGGTGCGGCGCCTGGTGCTCACCCACTTCTCCGAGCGCTACCGCACCGACGACGAGCCGCGTTTCGCCGCCCAGGCCGCCGCCGCGGGCTTCACCGGCGACATCGTCGTCGCCCACGACCTCGACCGCGTCCCGCTGCCCCGCCGCCGGCGCGCGCCCGCGGGCGGGGGCCGGGCGGACGGGTGAGGAACCGGCGGATCGGGCAGGATCGGTGGCATGAACCGCCTCAAGGACGCGACCAGCCCGTACCTGCTGCAGCACGCCGACAACCCCGTGGACTGGCGGGAGTGGGGCGAGGAGGCGTTCGCCGAGGCCAGGCGCCGCGAGGTGCCGGTGCTGCTCTCGGTGGGCTATGCCGCCTGCCACTGGTGCCACGTGATGGCGCACGAGTCGTTCGAGGACGAGACGACCGCGCGGTTGATGAACGAGATGTTCGTCAACATCAAGGTCGACCGGGAGGAGCGGCCCGACATCGACGCCGTCTACATGGAGGCGACCCAGGCCATGACCGGCCAGGGCGGCTGGCCGATGACGGTGTTCATGACGCCCGAGGGGCACCCGTTCTACTGCGGCACCTACTTCCCGCGCCCGCAGTTCCAGGCGCTGCTGCAGGCCGTCCACAAGGCGTGGACGGAGAAGCGCGACGAGGTGGTCGGGCAGGGGCGGCAGGTCGTCGACGCCCTGGCCTCGCGCGGCCCGGTGGCGGCGCGGGCCGAGCCGCCCGGCGCCGAGCAGCTCGCCGGCGCGGTGCGGGCGCTGGCCGCGACCTACGACGCGGCGCGCGGCGGGTTCGGCGGCGCGCCGAAGTTCCCGCCGTCGATGGCGCTGGAGTTCCTGCTGCGCCACCACGCCCGCACCGGCGACGAGCAGGCGCTGGCCATGGCCGGGCACACGCTGGAGGCGATGGCGCGCGGCGGCATCTACGACCAGCTCGGCGGCGGCTTCGCCCGCTACTCGGTGGACGACTCCTGGGTCGTGCCGCACTTCGAGAAGATGCTGTACGACAACGCGCTGCTGGCGCGCGTGTACGCGCACTGGTGGCGGCTGACCGGCAGCCCGTTCGCCCGCCGGATCGCCGTGGAGACCTGCGACTGGATGCTGCGCGACCTGCGCACCCCCGAGGGCGGGTTGGCCTCGGCCCTGGACGCCGACAGCGAGGGCGTGGAGGGCAAGTACTACGTGTGGACGCCCGCGCAGCTGCGCGAGGTGCTCGGGGACGACGACGGCGCTTACGCGGCCGAGGTCTTCCAGGTCACCAGGGGCGGCTCGTTCGAGCACGGCACCTCGGTGCTGCGACTGCCGCGGGACCCCCAAGACGCCGAGCGCCACGCGCGCGTGCGCGCCGCCCTGCTGGAGGCGCGCGGGCGGCGCGTGCCCCCGGCCCGCGACGACAAGGTCGTGGCGGCCTGGAACGGGCTGGCGGTCGCCGCGCTGGCCGAGTGCGGGGCGCTGTTCGAGCGTCCCGACCTGGTGGCGGCGGCGACGGAGATCGTCCGGCTGGTGGCGGACGTGCACCTGCGCGACGGCCGCCTGGCCCGCACCTCGCGGGCGGGGGCGGCCGGGGCCAACGCGGGCGTGCTGGAGGACTACGCCGACATGGCCGAGGGGCTGCTGGCCCTGCACGCCGTCACCGGCGACGCCGCGCACGTGCGGCTGGCGGGGGTGCTGCTGGACGCGGTGCTGGAGCGGTTCGGCGACGGCTCGGGCGGCTTCTACGACACCGCCGACGACGCCGAGCGGCTGTTCCGGCGGCCCCAGGACCCCACCGACAACGCCACCCCGTCCGGCCAGTTCGCCGCCGCCGGGGCGCTGCTGTCGTACGCGGCGCTGACCGGTTCGTCCCGGCACCGGGAGGCCGCCGCGGCGGCGCTGGCGCCGGCCGGCCTGCTGGCCGCCCAGCACGCCCGGTTCGCCGGGTGGGGGCTGGCCGTGGCCGAGGCGCATGCGGCGGGGCCGGTGGAGATCGCGATCGTGGGGGAGCCGGAGGACGAGCGCACGCGTCGGCTGCACCGCACGGCGCTGCTGTCGCCCGCGCCGGGCGCGGTGGTCAGCGTGGGGGCGCCCGGCGCCCCGGCGGAGGTGCCGCTGCTGGAGGGGCGCGGACCGGTGGACGGCGCGCCCGCCGCGTACGTGTGCCGCGACTTCGCCTGCCGCCTGCCGGTGACGACGCCGGCCGACCTGACCCGGGAGCTGCATTCCTAGGGCCGGGTGCGGACAGCGGCCCGGCTTCTTTGGACGAGAGATCCATTTTTATGGCACTGTGACGTTGATCTCGTCTCAGCCGGGTGTTACCAATGAGTAGCTGAGACGGATATGCCGTTTTTCCGGCGGATCGCCGCAAGTGGCGCTGGTTACGGTATGAACCTGGACGTAGGCCGTGGAATCGGCCATGGTCACCAGGGCCGCGGTCCTGGGGGCCGATCGGGGCGAGGACGAGGGAGTGGTGGGGTGCGCGAGCCGAGCCGCCGGATGCTACCGATGATCATCGGCGTGACGGCGGCGACCACACTGGCCGCCGACGTCGCGGTGCTGCTGGCCCACGGCTCGTCGGCGTCCCCCGGAGCGCAGCCGCAGACCCAGATCGCCGGCCGGTTCGTCGCCGCGTCCGGCAACTCCGCGCTGACGCCGGCGGCGGTGGCCCCGCTCGGCAAGCGGCTCACCCCGCACGTGCTGGTGGCCGCGCCCGGCACGCTGCCCGCGAGCACCGTCGAGAAGATCCGCCGGATCAAGGGCGTGCGGGGCGTCGAGGTCGTCGACGCCGTCCAGGCCGTGGTCGCGGGCAAGCGGGTGGGGCTGCTGGGCGTCGACCCGTCCACCTTCCGCAACTACACGCCCAAGCCCACCGCCCAGTCCGACGCGCTGTGGCGCAACATCGCCGCGGGCGACGTGGCGGTGTCGTTCACCATGGGCAGCGACGGCGGGCTGCAGCTGGGCAGCAGCGTCCCCATCGGCGGCCGGGAGCGGCAGAGCCAGGTGCGGGTCGGCGCGTACGCCACCATGGGCATCGCCGACGTCGACGCCGTCGTCTCCCACGACGTCGCCCGCGCGCTGGGGGTGCCGTCCGGCAACGCCCTGCTGATCTCCGCCCCCAAGGTCGACCCGGACAAGCTGATCAAGTACCTGCGCGCCAAGGTGCTGCCGAAGCAGGCCAAGGCCGTCGAGGTCGATCCCGAGATCGACTACCCGAGCACCGGGCGGCTGCCCGAGGCCAGGGGCCAGGTGATGACCGCCCGGCAGGTGCGCACCGTGATCGAGGCCGCGCGGTCGCGGCTGGGGTGGCCGTACGTGTGGGGCGGCGAGTCGGAGGCCGAGGGCGGCTACGACTGCTCGGGGCTGATGCAGTACGCCTTCGCCCGCGCCGGCATCCGCCTGCCGCGCGTGGCCGCCGACCAGGCCCGCGCCGGCTGGGTGATCCCGTTCGAGAAGGCGCAGCCGGGCGACATGCTGATCTGGGCCAACGACCCGACCGCGCCCGGCTACATCTCGCACATCGCCCTCTACATCGGCAACGGCAAGATGATCGCCGCGCCGCGCCGCGGCACCGTGGTGCAGGTGCAGGACGTCTACTTCCGCAACTTCAAGGGCGCGGTGCGCGTCAACCCGCGGCGCGCCGCGAGCATCGCCTACTGAGCGTCGCGGGCTGACGGCCGCGCCCTGGATCTTGCGCGCCGCCTCTTGCGCCCCGGCCCCGGTCAGCCCGCCGCGGGCGGGGCGTCGATCGGGCAGCCCGCCGCCAGGAACGCCATGTTGCGGTCGATGAGCTCGCCCAGGTCCTCCTCGCCGCCGCCGTCGATCCAGGTGTACATGGCGCCGATCATCATGCCTATCAGCGCCCAGGAGAACGCCTGCACCTCCGGGTCCCCGACCGACCGCCCGGTGCGTTCGGCGACGAGTTCGCTGACGACCCCGAGCGTGCCCGCGCGGATCGACTCCAGCGTCCGGGCGCGCAGCGCCGGCACCTCCGCCATCAGCCGCACCCGCGTGACGATCGCGTCCCTGTCCTCGGCCCACATGTGCCGGAACACCTCGCGGTAGGTCGTCCGCAGCGCCTCCACCACGGACAGCTCCGGCGGCTGGGCGCGGAACAGCTCGGCCATGATCGGGTCGTACTCGTCGGTGACGACCACGTCCTCCTTGGACGGGAAGTACCGGAAGAACGTGCTGGGGGACACCTCGGCGGCCGCGGCGATCTGCTCCACGGTGGTGGCCTCGTAGCCCTGCTCGGCGAACAGCCGCAGGGCGTGGTGCTGGATCGCCCTGCGGGTGCGCAGCTTCTTGCGCTCGCGCAGCGGCAGCCCGCGCAGGTGGCGCTCCAGCCGGTCCAGCGGATGGTCGGCGGGACGCTCCCCGTTCTGGCCGGACGGGCGGTTCTGCCCGGACGGGCGCTGGTCAGTCGGCCGCGTGCGCATGGGACGATTGTCGGCCATCGCCGGACGCGGCCGCATCCCGGTCCGCCCGCCGCCCCGGCAGGAACGCCAGCACCGGCACCGCCATGACGGCGGTGACGCCCGCGCAGGCGGCCAGCAGCCCGTTCATGCCGAACACGAACGCCTCGCGGGCCGAGGCGAGCAGCGCGTCGTCGCCCAGCCGCTGCGCCACCGCCGCCGCCCCGGCGACCGAGTCGCGCGCGGCGCCGGCCGCCTCGCCCGGAAGCCCGTCGGTCTCGACGCGGGCCCGGTACAGCTGGGACAGCAGGCTGCCGAGCATCGCGATGCCCAGCGCGGAACCGGTCTGCCGCAGCGTCTGCACCAGCCCGGAGTCGCGGCCGACCTCGCCGCCGGGCAGCAGCGAGATCACCAGGTCCATGGCGGGCACCATGGTGAGGCCGAGTCCCGCACCGAGCACGGTCAGCCACAGGGCGGCGTAGGAGTAGCCGCCGGTCGCGCCGGTCAGCGCCCCCAGCGCGAACCCGGTGCCGAGCACCGCCATGCCGGCGACCATGATCGGCTTGTGCCCGGTGCGGGCGGCCAGCCGGTCGGTGAGCACCGCGCCGACCATCAGGCCGAGCAGCATCGGGATCAGCCGCAGCCCGGTGCCGAACGCGTCGTTGCCCAGCACCACCTGCAGATACTGCGGCAGGACGAACAGGATCCCGGCCATCATCAGGTTGGCCGCCGCGGTGACCGCCGCCGACCACACGAACCGCCGGTCCCGGAACAGCGCCAGGTTCATCATCGGCTGCGGGGCCCGGCTCTCCCAGACGACCAGGTTCGCCAGCAGCACCGCCCCGGCGGCCAGCGCGATCAGCACCCCGGGGTGGTCCCACCCCGACACCGGCCCCTCGATCACCCCGTAGACCAGGGCCGCCAGGCCGGTGATCGACAGCAGCGCGCCCGGGAGGTCCAGCGCGGGCCGGGCCGGGTCGCGCGACTCGGGGACGAGCAGCGCGATGGCCGCCATCGCGACGACGACCACCGGAACGTTGATCACGAAGATGGAGCCCCACCGGAAGTGCTCCAGCAGCCAGCCGCCCAGCAGCGGCCCGAGCGGCAGGCCGAGCGCCATCGAGCCGGTCCACACCGCGATCGCCCGGGTGCGCTCCTCCGACGAGAAGATCGTCGGCAGGATCGACATGGACAGCGGCAGCATCACCGCGGCGCCGAGGCCCATCGCGACGCGGGCCGCGATCACCCCGGCGGGGGTGTCGGCCAGCGCCCCGCCGACGGAGGCGGCGCCGAACACCGCCAGCCCCAGCAGCAGCATCCTCTTGCGGCCGAACCGGTCGCCCAGCAGCCCGGTGGGCAGCAGCAGCGCCGCGAACACCAGGACGTAGGAGTCGACGATCCACTGCAGTTCGCTGGTGCCGGCGTCCAGCTCCCGGGAGATGGTGGCCAGCGCCACGTTCAGGATCGTCATGTCGAAGCCCAGGGTCAGCATCGCCAGGGCCAGTGCGCCGAGGGCCCACCAGCGCCGCGGGTCCGCTGCTGGCATGAGAGTCACCTCCTGTTGAGTCCTTGTCTGAAGTGGAAGTAACTCTCAAAAAATAGACAGTGTCAATCGGGGGGCGGCTGGCCGAGGGCGGCGGGGAGTTGTAATTTTGATTACGTGACTACGAGCGAGGCGGTGGAGAAGGTCCGGGGCTGGTTCACCGGCCGCCTGCCCGAGGACTGGTTCGAGGGGCCGGTCGAAGTCGTCCTCGACCGCGAGGAGATCAGCGTGGTCGGCCGCCTGCCCGAGCCCGCCGCCGCGCGCGGCGTCTCGGAGACCGAGCGCGCCGCCATGCTGGCCGGGCACATCCAGCGCTTCCGCGAGGACACCCGGGAGCGCCGCATGGCCATCGCGCGCGAGGCCGAGCACCGCTTCGGGCAGCGCGTGTCGTGGGGGGTGGTCTGCGGGGACGTCCGCGAGATGTTCACCACGCTGTCGGTGCCGGTGATGACCCGGCTGCGCCAGCCCGAGCGGCGCGTGCTGGACACCCTGGTCGAGGCGGGCGTGGCGCGCAGCCGCAGCGACGCGCTGGCCTGGTGCGTCCGGCTGGTCGGCAAGCACACCGACGACTGGCTCGCCGACCTGCGCGACGCCCTGCGGCATGTCGAACGCGCCCGCGCCGCCGGTCCGCAGGTGTAGCGGCCCCGACCGGCACGTCACCCCCCGGAGGGATTTCCCGTCGTTCAGCGCGAAATATGCTGAAACGGCGCACGAGGCGGCAAACGTCCAAGACGGTAGGACAGACCTTGCTCGCGAGCCATAATTGAGCCTCGTTCTCACAGGAGACGGCTGCTCGAAGGGAAGCCCACATGGGGGTTCGGTGGGGTGGGACGCGTCGCGGCGCGGGGCGCGGCGCGAGTCGTGACGCCGCCAAGGAGGGCGGGCGCCGGGCGCGCGTGACCTCGGCGGTCCGCCGCAGCGGCCCGTACGCGGCGATCCGCGACGCCGTCTACCGCATGTACGAGCGGCGCGTCGAGGCGTCGCTGCCCACCGACAACATCCCCCGCCACGTCGGGGTGATCCTGGACGGCAACCGCCGCTGGGCCCGCTCCATGGGCCTGACCGACGTCAGCACCGGCCACCGCGCCGGAGCCGACAAGATCTCCGATCTGCTGCACTGGTGCACCGAGGCCGGGGTGGAGGTGGTCACGCTGTGGCTGCTGTCCACCGACAACCTGTCGCGGCCCGCCGCCGAGCTCGACCCGCTGCTGGAGATCATCGAGAACACCGTGCAGAAGCTCGCCGCCGACGGCTGGCACGTCAAGCCCGTCGGCGCGCTGGACCTGCTGCCCGACAAGACGGCGCGTGTCCTGAAAGACGCCTACGAGGCCACATCCGGCGCCCCCGGCCTGATTGTGAACGTCGCGGTTGGGTATGGAGGTAGGCGTGAGATCGCTGATGCGGTGCGCTCACTGCTGCTTGAGCAGGCGGGCAAAGGCACCAGCATCGAGGAGCTCGCCGAGGTCCTCGAAGTCGAGCACATCGCAGAGCATCTCTATACGCGCGGCCAGCCCGACCCGGACCTGCTCATCCGCACCTCGGGGGAGCAGCGCCTGTCGGGGTTCATGCTGTGGCAGAGCGCCCACTCGGAGTTCTATTTCTGCGAGGTCCACTGGCCGGACTTCCGCAAGGTCGACTTCCTGCGGGCGCTGCGCTCCTACGCCGCGCGGCACCGGCGCTTCGGTTCCTGAGGATCACCCGCGGGAGCGCCCGCCGTTCCCGCCGATCGCCGCCCCGGGCGTCCCGGCGATCCCGCCGGTCCGGCACGCGAAGGGGGCGGACTGCGGCGCCACCGGCAAATCCCCTCTGCACAGGGAGATCGAGTGGCCACAACCTCCACGCGCCGGCCCCTTCCCGGGGGCTCCTCCGGGCCCGCACCCGACGGCTCGGTTCGGCGCACGTACGTCCTCGACACCAGCGTCCTGCTCGCCGACCCGGGGGCGATGACCCGGTTCGCCGAGCACGAGGTCGTACTCCCCGTCGTCGTCATCTCCGAGCTCGAAGCCAAGCGGCACCATCCGGAGCTGGGCTACTTCGCCCGGCAGGCCCTGCGCACCCTGGACGACCTGCGGATCGCACACGGGCGGCTGGACGCCCCGGTGCCGGTCGGGCAGCAGGGTGGAACGGTCCGAGTCGAACTCAACCACTCCGACCCCGCCGTGCTCCCGGACGGGTTCCGGCTGGGCGACAACGACACCCGCATCCTGTCGGTGGCGGCCTGGCTGGCCCGGGAGGGCCGCGACGTGGTGCTGGTGTCCAAGGACCTGCCGATGCGGGTCAAGGCGTCGGCGGTGGGGCTGGCGGCCGAGGAGTACCGGGCCGAGCTGGCGGTGGTGGAGTCCGGCTGGACCGGGATGCGCGAGCTGGAGGTGCCCGCCGACCGGATCGAGGAGCTGTACGAGACCGGCACGGCCGATCTGGAGGAGGCCCGCGACCTGCCCTGCCACACCGGCCTGCGGCTGCTGTCGGAGCGCGGCTCGGCGCTGGCCCGGGTGCAGCCCGACAAGTCGGTCCGGCTGGTGCGCGGCGACCGCGAGGTGTTCGGCCTGCGCGGCCGCTCCGCCGAGCAGCGGATCGCGCTCGACCTGCTGATGGACGAGGACGTGGGCATCGTGTCGCTGGGCGGCCGGGCCGGCACCGGCAAGTCCGCCCTGGCGCTGTGCGCGGGCCTGGAGGCCGTGCTGGAGCGCGGCCGGCACCGCAAGGTCGTGGTGTTCCGCCCGCTGTACGCCGTCGGCGGCCAGGAGCTGGGCTACCTGCCGGGCACCGAGAACGAGAAGATGTCGCCCTGGGCGCAGGCCGTCTACGACACGCTGTCGGCGGTGACCACGCCTGAGGTCATCGAGGAGGTCCTCGACCGCGGCATGCTGGAGGTGCTGCCGCTCACCCACATCCGCGGCCGGTCCCTGCACGACGCCTTCGTGATCGTGGACGAGGCGCAGTCGCTGGAGCGCGGGGTGCTGCTGACCGTGCTGTCGCGCATCGGCGCGGGGTCGCGCGTGGTGCTCACCCACGACGTCGCGCAGCGCGACAACCTGCGGGTCGGACGGCACGACGGGGTGGCCGCCGTGGTGGAGCGGCTCAAGGGGCATCCGCTGTTCGCGCATGTCACTCTGACGCGCTCGGAACGGTCGCCGATCGCCGAGCTGGTGACCGACCTGCTCGGCGACGTGGGCGTCTGACGCTCGCGCGGGTCGCGCGCCGCGCCCCGGTGGTCCCCTGCGGGCCGCCGGGGCGCGGCGTTTTCCGAGACCGATTCGGGTGCGAGAAGTAATCATTCGACGCCGTTGTGTGCATATGTGAGTAAGGTCACAAGATTGGGCGGCGTGTCGCGGAATCGCAGGTCCTGCACCCGTTTTGGGGACGTTACCGGCGAGTTGACAAATACCTCATCCGCAGCATTCGTCGCATTCTTGTTGCGGAGCCTCCCTTTCCGTCGGGCATTGTGTCTGCCCGTAAGCACCCCCCGAGTGGGCCGGGGGTGGAAGCAGTTCGTGCGCGTGACCATGCGCGTGCGACCGTCGGAAGGACCGCCTTGTACGGAGACCGTCCCGGGTCCCCTAGGCGAGACGATCGACAGTCCCCACAGCCGGAGCCGCAGACGCCCTTCCAGGCGGCTCCCCAGCAGCTTCCGCGGCAGAGTCCCCACGCGAGCGACGTGCGGGTCGCCGGGGCGTCCGCGCGTGCGGGCGTCGGTCTCGGCGAGCCCGGCGGGGACACCGCCACGATGCAGGCCGTCCCGGTGGGCGACCCGGCGCAGGCGCCCCACGGCGCCCCCGACGCCCCGCGCGACGAGATCGAGGTCGGCGGCATGCCCCAGCAGGGCGCTCCGCGTTCCCGCAAGCCCGCCAGGGCGCGCCGGCCCGCCCGGATCTCCAAGTCAACCAAGGCGCCCAAGGCCGCCACGGGGCCCGGCGAGCCGGGCCGGCCGGGCGGCGGGCGCACCGGGCTGAAGGTCGCCGCGGTGACGGCGGGTGCGCTGGTGCTGGTGGGCGGCGGCGCGGTCGCCGCGTTCGCCTTCACCGGCGGCGAGGACAAGAAGACCGTCGTGCAGCCGTCCCCGCTGGCGGACGCCCCCAGGCAGCAGCCGACCGTGGACCTGGAGGCCATGGAGGCCGCGCGCAAGAGGCAGGCGGTGGAACGCGCCTCCCGCAGCGCGCGCAAGGAGACCGCCAAGCGGCCCGTGCTGCTGCCCAAGGGCACGCCGATCCCGACCAAGACGCCCGAGAAGAAGGAAGAGAGCGGGTCGGACGAGGCGCCGACGGCGGGCAACCCGATGCCCGCGGGCGAGGCGCAGGCGTACGCCAAGGCCATCATGGGCAACTACGGGTTCGACCCCAGCACCCAGTTCGGCTGCCTGGTGAACCTGTGGAACAAGGAGAGCGGCTGGAACTACCGCGCCACCAACCCCTCCTCCGGCGCGTACGGCATCCCGCAGGCGCTGCCGGGTTCCAAGATGGCCAGCGAGGGCGCCGACTGGCGCACCAACGCCAAGACGCAGATCCGCTGGGGACTCAACTACATCAAGGGCCGGTACGGCAGCCCGTGCGCGGCGTGGCAGCACTCGCAGAGCACGGGCTGGTACTGACGGCCGTCCGGCCCCGAGCGGACGCCGATCGTCGTCAGGAGCGCCGGGGCGGCTCGGCGTTGGCCATGGACAGCACGTCCAGGGCCGCGTCGAGCTGCTCCAGCGTGAGCCTGCCGGCGTCGACGTGGCCGCGTTCCAGCACCACCTCGCGGATGGTCCGGCGCTCGGCCAGGGCCTGCTTGGCGACCTCGGCGGCCTCCTCGTAGCCGAGGTAGCGGTTGAGCGGGGTGACGATCGACGGGGACGACTCGGCGTACTCGCGCAGCCGCTCGGCGTTCGCCTCGATGCCGTCGACGCAGCGGTCGGCCAGCAGCCGTGCCGCACTGGCCAGCAGGCCGATCGACTCCAGCAGGTTGCGGGCCAGCATCGGCAGCATGACGTTCAGCTCGAAGCTGCCGGACGCGCCGCCGAACGCGACGGCCGCGTCGTTGCCGATCACCTGGGCGGCCACCTGGGCCACCGCCTCGGGGATCACCGGGTTGACCTTGCCCGGCATGATCGAGGAGCCGGGCTGCAGGTCGGGCAGCCGGATCTCGGCCAGCCCGGCGCGCGGCCCCGAGCCCATCCAGCGCAGGTCATTGACGATCTTGGTGAGGCCGACCGCGATGGTGCGCAGCGCCCCGCTGGCCTCCACCAGGCCGTCCCGGGCGCCCTGGGCCTCGAAGTGGTCGCGCGCCTCGGTCAGCGGCAGCCCGGTGGCGCGGGCGACCTCGGCGATGACGCGCGGCGCGAAGCCCTCGGGGGTGTTGATGCCGGTGCCGACCGCGGTGCCGCCCAGCGGCAGCTCGGCCAGCCGCGGCAGCACGGCCTCCAGCCGCTCCACCCCGTGCCGCACCTGCGCCGCGTAGCCGCCGAACTCCTGGCCGAGCGTGACGGGGGTGGCGTCCATCAGGTGGGTGCGGCCCGCCTTGACGACCGTGGCGAACTCGGCGGCCTTGCGGGCCAGCGCCGCCTCCAGGTGCCACAGCGCCGGGATCAGGTCGTTGACGACCGCGCCCGTCGCCGCGATGTGGATGGAGGAGGGGAACACGTCGTTGGACGACTGGGAGGCGTTGACGTGGTCGTTGGGGTGCACGGGGCGGCCCAGCCGCTCCTGCGCCAGCGTCGCGATGACCTCGTTGGCGTTCATGTTGGACGACGTGCCTGACCCGGTCTGGAAGACATCGACGGGGAACTGGTCGTTCCAGCGGCCGGCGGCGACCTCCAGGGCGGCCTCGCGGATCGCCTCGGCCAGCTCCTTGTCCAGCACGCCCAGCTCGGCGTTGACGGTCGCGGCGGCCGCCTTGACATGGCCGAGCGCCGCGATGTGCGCGGGTTCGAGCGTCCGCCCCGAGATCGGGAAGTTCTCCACCGCGCGCTGCGTCTGCGCCCGCCACTTGGCGTCGGCGGGGACGCGCACCTCGCCCATGGAGTCGTGCTCGATCCGGAACTGCGCGTGCTCGCTCATGGAAGGCCACCTCCGGCTTCGGGTTCCAGCTCTGCTCTCTCAGCAGCCCGGAGACGGCTCTGTGCATTCCCGGCGGGGCCTGCCGCATGCGGTGCGGGCGCGCGGCCCGGCGCCCGGACGCGCGGACCGGCGGGCGGTCAGCTTCCGGAGGTCTCCTTGGTGACGGTGTAGGTCTGCCGGCGGCCCGACTCGCCGAGCGGCTTGCGCTGCCCGTTGACCCACACGTCGCACGCGGACGCGTCGTGGATCACGGCGTTGAGGCGGGGCCGGTCGTACTGGCGGGCGTCCCCGCGCGAAAGCGTCTCGTCGGAGAGCACCTCCATGCTGGGGCCGGGCACCGACACGAAGATCCTGCAGTTGTCGGTGCGGGCCCGCACGACCAGCGCGGCGGACGCGGTGCCGGGCGGGGCGTCGTCGGCCGCGCCCGCCCGGGCCTGCGTGGCGGCCGTGGCGGGCTCGGTGGCCGACGGGCCGGAGCTCTGCCGGGACATGCCGATGACCAGCGCGGTGACGCCGATGCCGCAGGACGCCACCGTCGCCCCGGCCAGCGCGATCGCCGCCATCATGCGCAGCCGCGGGGTCGGCGGCCGGCGGCCCGAGCGCGGCCCGGCCAGCGCCCGCTCCAGCCGGTCGGCCGCGCGGGCGTGGCTGAGCCGCCGGGCGGGGTTCTTCGCCAGCAGGCCGCTCACCACGGGCGCCAGGGGGCCGGCGTTGCGCGGGACGGGCGCGGGCTCGTTGGCCAGCGCGCTGAGCGTGGCCAGCACGTTGTCGCGTTCGAAGGGCGGGCGGCCCTCCAGCGCGGCGAACAGCGTGGCGCCCAGCGACCACAGGTCCGAGCGCGGGGTGGCCTGCTCGCCCGCGGCCACCTCCGGCGCCACGTACGCGGGCGACCCCATGAAGTGGCCCGACTTGGTCAGGCTCGCCGACCCGGCCGGAAAGCACAGGCCGAAGTCGGTGAGCACCGCCCGGTCGCCGTCCAGCAGCACGTTGCCGGGCTTGATGTCGCGGTGCACGATCCCGGCGCGGTGCGCGGCCGCCAGCGCGTCCAGCAGCTGGCGGCCGATGGGGCCGACCCGCTCCGGCGGCAGCGGGCCGGACTCCCGGATGATCTGCTCCAGGCTGGGCGCCTCGACCAGCTCCATCACGATCCACGGCCGGCCCTGCTCGATCACCACGTCGTAGACCTCGACGATCGAGGGGCTGCGCACCTGGGCCGGGGCCCGCGCCTCGCGCAGGGTGCGCCGGTAGAAGACGATGCGGTCGTCCTCGGACAGCTCCTCGGGCACCCGCAGCTCCTTGATCGCCACGGCGCGGTCGAGAAGGTCGTCATGGCCCTTCCAGACCGTGCCGTGGGCGCCCTGGCCTATGCGCGAGACCAGGCGGTAGCGCGTCGCGAGTACGAGGCGCTCTGACCGGGACATGGCGGACAAGATACCGGAGGGGCTCCTCCGTCACCTGGCGGTGTGGGGCAGTTTGTTGGGGTGTCGGGTGAAATGCCGATCGACGGCCCGCGCCGTCACCGCCGTCCGATGGTCAGCAGCGGGCCGGTGGTGTCGGCGAAGAAGTCGTTGCCCTTGTCGTCCACCACGATGAACGCCGGGAAGTCGACCACCTCGATCTTCCAGACGGCCTCCATGCCCAGTTCCGGGTACTCCAGGACCTCCACCTTCTTGATGCAGTCCTGCGCCAGCCGCGCGGCCGGGCCGCCGATGGAGCCCAGGTAGAAGCCGCCGTACTTCTTGCACGCGTCGGTGACCTGCTGCGACCGGTTGCCCTTGGCCAGCATGACCAGCGACCCGCCCGCCGCCTGGAACTGCTCGACGTAGGAGTCCATGCGGCCGGCGGTGGTCGGGCCGAACGAGCCGGAGGCGTACCCCTCGGGCGTCTTGGCCGGGCCCGCGTAGTAGACGGCGTGGTCGCGCAGGTACGACGGCATCGGCTCGCCCGCGTCCAGCCGCTCCTTGATCTTGGCGTGCGCGATGTCGCGGGCCACCACCAGCGGCCCGGTCAGCGACAGCCGGGTCTTGACCGGGTAGCGGGTGAGCTCGGCGCGGATCTCGTCCATCGGCCGGTTCAGGTCGATGCGCACCACCTCGCCGTCGAGCTCGTCGTCGGTGGTGTCGGGCAGGAACCGGGCCGGGTCGGTCTCCAGCCGCTCCAGGAACACGCCCTCCGCGGTGATCTTGCCGAGGGCCTGCCGGTCGGCGCTGCACGACACGGCGATCGCCACCGGGCAGGACGCGCCGTGCCGCGGCAGCCGCACCACGCGCACGTCGTGGCAGAAGTACTTGCCGCCGAACTGCGCGCCGATGCCGAGCCGCTGGGTCAGCTCGAACACCTGCTGCTCCAGCTCCAGGTCGCGGAAGCCGTGGCCGAGCGGGGAGCCCTCGGTGGGCAGCGTGTCCAGGTAGCGCGCGGAGGCGTACTTGGCGGTCTTGAGCGCGTACTCGGCGGACGTGCCGCCCACCACGATCGCCAGGTGGTACGGCGGGCAGGCCGCCGTGCCCAGCGAGCGGATCTTCTCCTCCAGGAAGGACATCATCCGCTTGGGGTTCAGGACGGCCTTGGTCTCCTGGTACAGGAACGACTTGTTGGCGCTGCCGCCGCCCTTGGCCATGAACAGGAACTTGTAGGCGTCGTCGGACGTGGCGTACAGCTCGATCTGCGCGGGCAGGTTGCTGCCGGTGTTCTTCTCCTCCCACATGGTCAGCGGCGCCATCTGGGAGTAGCGCAGGTTCAGCCGGGTGTAGGCGTCGTACACGCCGCGGGAGATGTGCTCCTCGTCGCGGCCGTCGGTGAGCACGTGCTGGCCCCGCTTGCCCATGACGATCGCGGTGCCGGTGTCCTGGCACATCGGCAGCACGCCGCCGGAGGCGATGCCCGCGTTCTTCAGCAGGTCCAGCGCCACGAACCGGTCGTTGGGGCTGGCCTCGGGGTCGTCCAGGATCTTGCGCAGCTGCGCCAGGTGCGCGGGCCGCAGCAGGTGCGCGATGTCGCGCATCGCGGTCTCGGTGAGCAGCCGCAGCGCCTCCGGCTCGACCTGCAGGAACCTCCGCCCGCCCGCCTCGAACGTCGACACGCCCTCGGACGTCAGCAGCCGGTACTCGGTGTCGTCCGGGCCGGTCGGCAGCAGGTCGGTGTAGGAGAACTCGGGCATCGATGTACCTCGCGCGCTGTCTCGCTCGCGGGCGCGCACCCGGCTGGGGAGCGGCCCGGGCTTCCGGTGGGGCCGCCCTACAGCGTACGACCGCCGCGCGGGTGGGGCGCCGCTGGGGCACGGGCCCGGTGGTCCACGGGTGACGGGATACGGCGTCGGGAACGCTGAACCTGATGTGACGGATCTGCATCTTCCCCTCGACCGGTCCGCCGGACGGCTGGCCGCACAGATTGCCGCGGGATTCCGCGCGGCGATCCGCTCGGGGCGGCTGGCCCCGGGGACGCGGCTGCCGTCCAGCCGCGACCTTTCCCGCGACCTCGACGTCTCCCGCGGTGTGGTGGTCGCCGCCTACGAGCAACTCGTCGCCGAGGGCTTCCTCCTCGCGCGGCGCGGGGACGGCACGCGGGTCGCGCCCCTGGCCCGCCCCGACGAGCCCCCGCCGCCCCGCCTCGCCCCCTGGGACGCCGCGCACACCGCCCCCGGCCCGCAGCCGAAGGCCACCGTGCGCAGGGCGCCCGCCGTCGACGCGCCGTCCCACGGCACCGGGACGGCCGCGGCGGACGAACCCGCCGCCGCGCCGCGGGACACGCCTTTCGAGTTCGCCTACGACCTGTGGCCCGGCCTCCCCGACCTGTCGGCCTTCCCCAGGGCGCGCTGGCTGGCGACGACGCGCGCGGTACTGCGCGACGTGCCGGACGAGGACCTGGCCTACCCCGACCCGGCGGGCGTGCCCGCGCTGCGCGCGGCACTGGCCGCATACCTCGGCCGAGTCCGCGCCCTGCACGCCGAGCCGAGGCAGGTGCTGGTGATGAACGGGGTGGCGCAGGGCCTTGCGATCACGGTGCGGCTGCTGGCCGAGGAAGGGCACCGCGTCCTGGCCGTGGAGGACCCCACGAGCGTGCGGCAGCTGCCGATGCTCGAGGCGGCCGGGATGCGGCTGGAGCGCGTCCCGGTGGACCGCGACGGCCTGGACGTCGACGCGCTCGCCCGCACCCGGGCGCGCGCGGTGCTGGTGACGCCCGCGCACCAGTACCCCACCGGCGTGGTGATGGCCCCCCACCGCCGCGCCGCCCTCGTCGCATGGGCGCGCAGGACGGGGGGCGTCATCCTGGAGGACGACTACGACGCCGAGTTCCGCTACGACCGCGATCCCGTCGGGTGCATCCAGGGCATCGCCCCCGAGCACGTCGTGCTGTTCGGGTCGGTGAGCAAGTCCCTGGCCCCGGCCATGCGGCTGGGCTGGGCCGTGGCGCCGCCGCACCTGGCCGAACGGCTGCGCGCCTACCGCGCCCACACCGACCTCGGCAGCCCCGCACTGGAGCAGCATGCGCTGGCGCGCTTCATCGCCGACGGCGGATACGACCGGCACCTGCGGGTCATGCGGCGGCAGTACCGCTCCCGCCGCGACGCCCTGGTGACGGCGCTGCGCACCCACGTCCCCGACGCGGTGGTGCGGGGCATCTCCGCCGGGATCCACCTGTACCTGGAGCTGCCCAGGGGATGCGACGAGGAGGCCGTCGTCGCGTCCGCCGCCCGCGCCGGGGTGTCGGTGGCGGGGGCGACGCCGATGTGGTCGTCCGCGCGCGCCGGGCAGGCCACGCCCGCGCTGGTGCTCGGCTACGCCCGGCTGCCGGAGGAGCGCCTGGCGCGCGCCGCCGAACTGCTGGGCAGGGCGGTTACGGAGGGTACAGGAGGGTAGGAAGAGGCTCCCCGCACAAGGAGGTATGGATGAGCCTGGACGAGGCCGCACGGCAGCTCAAGATGGCCGTTCACGACGCGCAGGTGGCGTTCGACTGTGTCGGGCTCGGCGACCTCGACCGGGCTCAGGAGCACGCGGTCACCGCCCGGGCCGCCGTGAACGCCGCCGAGGCCGCCCTCGCTCGCGCGCAGCAGGACATGACCCCCGAGGAGGCGCAGGCCGCGGGAGAACGCGCCGTCACCGCCCTGGAAGACGCCTGAACCCTGCCGACGCCCCGTTGCGTGCGGCATCGCGTGCGGCCCGGCCCACGCCGTCCGGGCCGTCCGGTCACACGGCCGGGCGCTCCACCGCCGGAGCGCCCGGCCGAGCCGCCTCGTCCACCACCGGGTCGAAACCCCGTGCGGTGACGAACACCAGCAGCACCAGCACCGTCGGCACGGCGAACGCCAGCCGCAGCCCGTGGTCGGGGTCGAGGGGCGCGATCGCCCCCACGACGGCGGCGCCCAGCACGAACCCCACGTAGTTGAAGACGTTGACCCGCGCCACGGCCACGCCCAGCCCGGTCGGGTCCACCTTGCCCGCCGCCGAGTACGACACCGGCACGATCACACTGAGGCCCAGCCCCGCCACACCGAACGCGGCGATGGCGACAGGCGCGTTGGGCGCGGCCACCACGCCCGCCATCCCCGCCAGGCCGACCGCCCCGCCCACGCGCACGACCCGCACCGCGCCCCACCGGCGCACGCCGAAGTCGGCCACCGCGCGGCTGACCACCATCGCGATCTGGTAGGCCACGTAGCCCAGCGGCGCCACCCAGGCGCTGCCGGACAGCTCGTCCTCCAGGTAGAGGGCGCCGTAGTTGGACAGCGCGGCGTCGGCGAGGTACGCCACGGCCATCGCCGTGCCCACCACCAGGATGGGCCGCCACGGGACGCTGCGTCCGGCCGCCTTCAGCTCCTCGGGGCTCGGCCCGTCGCCCTCCTCGTGCCTGCGGTACAGCAGGTGGCCGGTGCCCAGCGTCCCCGCCAGCCCCACCGCCGCGGCCGCGGTGAAGCAGACCGGCAGCGGCAGGTCGAGCCGGTTGGACAGCGAGGCCCACAGGCCGCCGAGGATGCCCGCCACGCTCCACACCGCGTAGCAGCCGGTGATCAGGCTCATGCCGTAGCGCCGCTCCACCGCGACGCCCTGGGCGTTCATCGCCGCGTCCACCGCCCCGACGGACAGCCCGAACAGCGCGACCGCCGCGTACAGCGGCGCGTCCGCGTCGCCGGTCGCCCCGATCAGCACGATCGCCGCGCACACCGCCGGCTGCGCCACCCGCAGCACCGGTCCGCTGCCGGCGCGCGCGAACACCGCGCCCGCCAGCACGCTGCCCAGCCCGGCGACCAGCGGAACGGCCAGCAGCACCAGCGACAGCGCGACGTCGCCGAGGTGGTGCGCCTTCTGGATGCGCGGCACCTGGGTCACCAGCGCGGCGAAGCACAGGCCCTGCACGGCGAACGCGGCGTAGGCGGCCAGCCGCGCCCGCCGGTCCCGACCGGTGATCCGCACGGTCATCCGGCGCCGCCTCTCCGCCACCCGGGCCGAAGATGAGAAAGTTTCGCGTCAGGGTCGGCAGCGTACCGCAGCGCCTCCGCCGTGCGAATCCCCCGAACGGGACGGTCTCAGCCGGTGAGACGGTGTTCGCCGGTAAGTTCGGCCGGTGGGTTCGGCCGGTGGGTTCGGCCGGTGGGTTCGGCCGGTGGGTTCGGCCGGTGGGGCGGTGGTCAGTCGATGAGGCGGCGGCGCATACCGCGCACGGCCAGCAGCCACATCAGCGCGGAGAACACCACCAGCAGGGCCAGATGCCCCAGGTCGGCCGCCGGGCGCAGCCCGAACACCGCGTGCCGCACCAGCTCCACGCAGTGGAACAGCGGATTGGCCATCGCCACGTACTGCGCCCACCGCGGCAGCGCGTCCACCGGGAAGAAGGTGCCCGCCACCAGGAACAGCGGCGTCACCACACCGGTGATCACGTAGTCGAACGAGTTGATGGACGGCACGACCGTGGACGTCCACATCCCGAACAGCGCGAACCCCAGCGACAGCCAGAACACCACGACCGGCACCAGCAGCATGCCCGGCGCCGGGTCCAGCCCGAAGAACAGCGCCACCACCAGCGGCGTGCACGAGTACACCGACGACTTGGCCGCGATCCACAGCGCCTCGCCGGCGACCAGCTCGTGCACGTCCACCGGCGTGGCCAGGATCGCGTCGTAGGTGTGCTGGAACACCCGCCGGATGTAGCCGTTGAACATCCCGGGGAACACGGCGGTGAACAGCGCGGCGATGCCCACCACGCCGGTCGCCATGAAGTCCAGGTAGCGCATGCCGGACACCACCGCGACCAGCGACCCGAACCCGTAGCCGAACGCCAGCAGGTAGAACGTCGGCTCGACGGTCGCGGCGAACGTCTGCGACCGCCAGTAGCGGCGGAACAGCGCCAGCTCGTGCCGCCAGATCCCGCCCACCGGCGCCAGCTCGAAGCGGCGCAGCGGACGCGGCGGCGCGACCCGCTCCGCCGTGCGGTCGGCGGTCATTCGACACTCTCCCCGGTGAGCACCACGAACACGTCCTCCAGGGTGGCCGCGCGGCGGACGCCGTCCGGCCCCAGCTCCTCGGCCACCGACGGCGGCATCGCCTCGGCCTTCAGCACCGACACCGACGGGCCGGTGCGCCGGGTGGCCAGCCCCGCCGCGTGCGCCAGCCGCTCGACCTCCGCCAGCCGGTCCGGCGGGCCGAAGTGCTCGACGACCTGCCGCCCGGCATGCTCGGCGATCAGGTCGGCCGGGGTGCCCCGCGCCACCACCCGGCCGCGCGACATCAGCGCGCAGTCGTCGGCCAGCCGCTCGGCCTCCTCGATGTAGTGCGTCGACATCAGCACCGTCGTGCCGTGCGAGCGCAGCCCGTCGATCAGCCCCCACAGCTCGGCGCGCACCTGCGGATCCAGGCCCACGGTCGGCTCGTCCAGCAGCACCAGCGCGGGACGGTGCACCAGCCCGCGCGCGATCAGCAGCCGCCGCCGCATCCCGCCCGACAGGTCGTCCACCTTGGTGTGCGCCCGGTCGGTCAGGTGCGCCAGGGCCAGCGCGTCGTCCACCGCCGCCCGCCGCTCGCGCCGCGGCACCCGGTACAGGTGCGCGAACACCTCCAGGTTCTCCCGGGCGGTCAGCTCCTCGTCCAGGTTGTCCTGCTGCGGGACGACGCCCATCGCCGCGCGCACCCGTTTGGACTGGCCCGGCACCGGCAGGCCCAGCACCCGGATCGTGCCCTCGTCGGCGATCGCCTGGGCGGTGAGCAGCTTCATCGTGGTCGACTTGCCCGCGCCGTTGGGGCCCAGCAGGCCCAGGCAGGTGCCGGGCGCGACCTCCAGGTCGAGGCCGTCCACGGCGGTGAAGTCGCCGAAGCGCTTGACGACGCCCCGCATGCTGATCGCGGCCGTACCCCCCTCGGCCGGGTCCCGGACGGAGGTCTGCGCACCACGCTGAACGGCCATGAGCGTCACTCTAGGTGACAGAACGGGCAAAACCCTACAGATTTTTCCGTGCCGTTGACGATCTTTTCCGGCGCCGCTTCCGTCGCGGCGGTCGACACGGCCCGCCCGCCTCCGCGGATCCGGCGGGCGCGGCGCGGCCGGCGGCTACCCTCTAAGCGTGGAGACCCCCAGCCGACGGCCCACGGACGAACCCAGCGTGCGGGATTTGCGCGCCTCCGACGCCGACCGGGAACGCGTGGCGGCCGTGCTGCGGGAGGCCCTGGCCGACGGGCGCCTCACGATCGACGAGCACGCCGAGCGCACCGAGCGCGTCTACGCCGCCCGCACCCTCGGCGACCTCACCGGCCTCACCGCCGACCTCGGCCCCCAGGAGACCCAGCCGATCGTCGTCGACGACCGCCCGCTGTCGGTCATGTTCGGCCGGACGCGGCGCGAGGGCCGGTGGGTGGTGCCGGTCCGGCTGCCGCTGCTGGCGCTGTTCGGCACCGTCGAACTCGACCTGCGGCAGGCCGTGCTGCAGCGGCGGCACGTGGTGCTGGACGCCATGGTGCTGGGCGGCCGCATCCGCCTGCTGGTGCCCGACGGCGTCCGCGTGAACGTCACCGGGCGCACCGTCCTCAGCGCCCGCGACGTGCGCACCCGCCCCTACGACGAGGGCCCCACGGTCGAGATCGGCGGCACGATGATCTTCGGTTCGGTGCGGGCCCGCACCCCGAAGCGCAGCCTGCGCGACCGCGTCCGCGGCCGCCTGCAGCGCCGCCGCTGAGCCGCCCGCGCGGCCGAGTCGCTCAACCGAGCGGCCGGGCCGAACCGCCGGGCCGAACCGCCGGGCCGAACCGCCGGGCCGAACCGCCGGGCCGGGCCGCCGAGCCGCGGCCCGGCCGCCGGCGCCGCTACTGCGCGGTGTCGAAGTTGATCGAGCTGTAGGCCCGCAGCTTGCTCAGCTTGTGCTCGCTGGTGATCGAGCGGATGGTGCCGCTGCGCGAGCGCATCACCAGCGAGTGCGTGACCGCGGTGCCCTTGCGGTAGCGCACGCCGTCCACCAGCTCGCCGTCGGTGATGCCGGTGGCGGCGAAGAACACGTCGTCGGAGGTGACCAGGTCGTCGGTGGTCAGCACCCGGTCCAGGTCGTGCCCGGCGGCCAGGGCCTTCTCCCGCTCCTCGTCGTTGCGCGGCCACAGCCGGCCCTGCAGCACCCCGCCCAGCGCCTTGATCGCGCAGGCCGCGATGATGCCCTCCGGGGTGCCGCCGATGCCCAGCAGCAGGTCCACGCCGGTGCCCTCGCGCGCCGCCATGATCGCGCCGGCCACGTCCCCGTCGGTGATGAACTTGATCCGGGCGCCGGCGGCGCGGACCTGCCGGACGATGTCCTCGTGCCGCGGCCGGTCCAGGATCACCACGGTCACGTCGTGCGGCGAGGAGCCCTTGGCCTTGGCGACGGCGGCGATGTTGTCGGCGATCGGGCGTTCGATGTCCACCACGTCGGCGGCCTCCGGGCCGGTGGCCAGCTTCTCCATGTAGAACACGGCCGACGGGTCGTACATCGACCCGCGCGGCGCCACCGCCAGCACCGCGATCGCGTTGCCCATGCCCATCGCGGTCAGCCGGGTGCCGTCGATCGGGTCCACGGCCACGTCGCACTCGGCGCCGCTGCCGTCGCCCACGTGCTCGCCGTTGTACAGCATCGGGGCGTTGTCCTTCTCGCCCTCGCCGATCACCACCACGCCCCGCATGGCCACGGTGTTGATCAGCTGGCGCATGGCGTTGACGGCGGCGCCGTCGGCGCCGTTCTTGTCGCCGCGGCCCACCCAGCGGGCGGCGGCCATGGCGGCGGCCTCGGTCACCCGGACCAGCTCCAGGGCCAGGTTGCGGTCCGGCGCCGCGGGCTCGGTGACGAGCGGGGAGTGGACGGTGGTCTCGTGCGACATGACGGCGGCCTTTCGGTCGGTGATCTCCGTGGATTCTCGGCGCGCTCCGTCCGGGGTCACAAATTGGACCAGACCAGACATGGCGCATGCGGGATCCAATACCCCGAACGGTCCGGTTTTGACGGACCGGGCATCGGCGGAGCACGCTCCATCGGCCCGGAGGGCGTAATCTCAGGGCTCATGAGCAGCGAGATCGATGTCCCCTCCGGCCAGGTCGCCGCGGGGGGCGGTGCGGACGCGGCCGGGACCCGCGCGGACACCGGCGGCGACGCCCCCGCCCGAACCTCCGACCGCGGCGCCGCCACGCGCAGCGCGCTGCTGGCCGCCGCGCGGGACGTGTTCTGCGAGGCGGGCTTCGCCCAGGCCGCCGTCACCGACATCGTCGCCAAGGCCGGGGCCAGCGTCGGCAGCCTCTACCACCACTTCAACGGCAAGGCGGACCTGTACCTCACGCTGTTCGAGGAGTTCCAGGTCCGCCAGCAGGAGCGCACCCGGGAGGCGGTGAGCCGGGCGCGCGAGGCCGGGGAGACCGATCCCATGCGGCTGTTCATCGCCGGGGCGGGCGCCTACCTGGACGGCTGCCTGGCCGAACGCGACGTGGCCCGGCTGTTCATCTCCGGTGACGGGCCGCCCGGCTTCGACCGCGTCATGCGCCAGCGGCTCAACAAGTGGGCCCGCCGCAACGCCGCCCTGTTCCACACCGCCGACGGGGGCGTGGACGAGGCGCTGGTCGTCGTGCTCACCGGGGCGATGGCGGGCGCGGTGTCGGAGATCTCCCTCAGCGACGACGAGGCGGCCTCGCGCGCGCTCGCCGCCGACGTCATGGCCATCGTGTCCACGATCCACAACCCCCGGACGCGGCACCGCTGACCGTGCGGGATCCTGGGACCGTGAGCGAGAAGACCACCCCAGCGACGACCGAAGCACCGCCGAGCGAGGCCCCGCCGAGCGACGCCGTGCCCGGCGGCGCCGCTCCCGAGGACGCCGCCCCCGACGCCGGTGAGAACGCCACCGCCAACGATGCCGGTGGAGCCGCCGCCGCGGGCGACGCCGCGGCGGACGGGCAGGCGGCGGCGCGGGCCGAGACGCCGGGCGGCGGCCGGGCCGCGGCCACGGGGCCGGTCCGGGTGAGCCCCGCCGTCTACAAGCGGCTGACCACCGGGCTGGGCGGGTTCACCATGGCGATGGGCGCCTGCCTGCTGCTCGTCGCGGCGATCTACCTGATCACGCCGCGCAGCCACCAGGAGGTCCTGCCCACCGTCGACTACCAGAGCCAGCTGTGGGCGATGCGCAGCGACGCCCCCTACACCGTGTACGCGCCCGAGAACCTGCCGCCCACGTGGCGCCCCACCAGCTCGCGGCTGCACGGCCTGGGCGAGGGCAAGGGGCCGGTGGCGTGGCATCTGGGGTTCGTCACCCCCAGCGACGAGTACGCGGCGCTGGAGCAGAGCAACGAGAAGGCGTCCGAGTACGTCCCCCGGATGACCAACAACAAGAAGCCGATCGGCACCCAGCAGGTCGACGGCGTCACCTGGACCAAGTACCACCGCAAGGACAAGAAGGCCAACTCCCTGGCGCGCACCCTGCCCAACGGGGTGAGCCTGGTGGTGACCGGCACGGCCTCCTACGAGGAGCTGGCGGTGCTGGCCGCGTCCCTCAAGCCGCAGCCCCGGACCACCGGCGGCGTCCCGGTGCCCACGGCCTCGCCGTCGAACCCGTCCTGAGGACGAGACGACCTCGTGGCGGCCTCAGAAGGGGGCGTCCGGGCCGTCACCTTCCGCCGGCTCGCTCATCGCCGCGGCCAGGCGCGCGCGGGCGCCTTCGAGCCACTCCTCGCAGATGGCGGCGAGCTTCTCGCCGCGCTCCCACAGGCCGAGCGACTCCTCCAGCGTGAGCCCGCCCGCCTCCAGCCGCCGGACGACCTCGGCCAGCTGGTCGCGGGCCTGCTCGTAGGACAGCCGCTGCTCGCCGGCCCCGTTTCGGGCAGAGTTCTCCTCGGTCACCGTTCAACCTTAGTCATCGGCGGAGTCGTCGCCGGGGCCGCCGCCGGTGTCGCCGCCGGCGGCGGCGGTGACCGCGAGGCGGCCGTCGGCCAGCCGCACCAGCAGCCGCTCGCCGGCGCCGACCGCCCCGGCCTCCCGCACCACCGCGCCGTCCTCGCGCTGCACGATCGCGTACCCGCGGCGGAGCGTGGCGGCGGGGGAGAGGGCGACCAGCCGCGCCCGGGTGTGCGTCAGCTCGTCGCCGGCGCGGTCCAGAGCCGCGGTCAGGCAGCGGCGGGCCCGGTCGCGCAGCGCGCGCACCTGCTCGTCCTGCCGTTCGATCTCGCGGACCGGGTCGGCCAGCGCCGGCCGCGACCGCATCGCCTTCAGCCACGCCAGCTCCCGCTCCACGGCCCCGGCCAGGCAGCGGCGGCCGCGGTCGCGCAGCTGCCGCACGTACTGCAGCTGCTCGCGCACGTCCGGGACGACCTTCTTGGCCGCGTCGGTGGGCGTGGAGGCCCGCACGTCGGCCACCAGGTCCAGCAGCGGGGTGTCCTGCTCGTGCCCGATGGCGCTGACCACGGGGGTGCGGCAGGCCGCCACCGCCCGCACCAGCGCCTCGTCGGAGAACGGCAGCAGGTCCTCCATGGACCCGCCGCCGCGGGCGATGACGATCACGTCGATCGCGGGGTCGGCGTCCAGCCTGCGCAGCGCCTCCATCACCTCGCCGACCGCGTACGAGCCCTGCACGGCGACGTTCTCCACCTGGAACGCCACGGCGGGCCAGCGCCGCCGGGCGTTGCGCAGCACGTCGTGCTCGGCGTCGGAGTCGCGCCCGCAGATCAGGCCGACCCTGCCGGGCAGGAACGGCAGCGGCCGCTTGCGCTCGGACCGGAACAGCCCCTCGGCCGCCAGCACCCGCTTGAGCCGCTCCAGCCGGGCCAGCAGCTCGCCGACGCCGACCGGCCGCACCTCCAGCGCCGCCAGCGAGAACGTCCCCCGGTTGAGCCAGAAGTCGGGCTTGGCGTGCAGCACCACCCGGGCGCCGTCGGCCACCGCGGGACCGGCCGCCTCGAACACCGCGCGCGGCCCCACGACCCGCACCGACATGTTGGCCACCGGGTCGCGCAGCGTCAGGTAGACCGTGCCGCCGCGGGCGTTCAGGTCGGTGATCTGCCCCTCGACCCAGATGCGGCCCAGGCGCCCGATCCAGCCGCCGACCGCCTGCAGGACGGTGCGGACCGGCACCGGCGACTCCGCCGAGGTCTCCATCGCCATGCAGGCAGCCTATGCCGCCCGCGCCGGACCGCGGCCCGGCGCTCCGGTGTGACCGGGCTCACCCGAATAGTTAGCCAAACTAAGTTAGACTGCCTAAGTATCTGTTCCGTGAGGTGACCTTCCGTGGCAGCGTCCGACCACGTACCCCCTTCCGCGCAGTCCCGTCCGGCCCCGGCGCCCGTGCCGCCCCCGGCCGGGCAGGCGCCGCCGGAGCGGCGGCCCGCCGACGCCGACCGCGCGCTCGCCGAGCAGTTCAACCGGCGCATGCGCGACGTCGTCCTGCTGCTGCGCCGGGTGTCCGCCGACCAGCCCATCACCGCCCAGCAGCTGTCCGTGCTGGGCTCGCTGGAGGCCGGGCCGCGCCGGATGACCGAGCTCGCCGCCGAGCACGGCGTCCGGCTTCCGACCATGACCGCCCAGATCAACCGACTGGAACGCGACGGGCTGGTCGCGCGGGGCCGGGACGCCGCCGACGCGCGCGTCGTCACCGCCCGGCTCACCGAGACGGGCACCGACCTGCTGCACGCCGGGCGGGAACGCCGCCTGGCGTTCCTGGCCGAGCGGTTCGCCGCCCTCAGCGACGAGGACCGCGCGGCCGTGGCCGCGGCGCTGCCCGCCCTGGAACGGCTCCTCACCGTCCCCTGAAAGGAGCTTCATGCACCCGACGCCCCCCGGCGCCCCGTCCGCCCCCGAGCAGGCGGCGCGGCGCGGCGGCATCCTGCGCCAGCCGCTGGCGGTCTGGGCCACCGCCTTCGCCGCCGTCGTCGCCTTCATGGGCATCGGCCTGGTCGACCCCATCCTGCCCGCCATCGCCGAGGGCCTGGACGCCACGCCCAGCCAGGTCTCCCTGCTGTTCACCAGCTACTTTCTGATCACGGCGGTGGCGATGCTGGTCACCGGCTGGGTGTCCAGCCGCATCGGCGGCCGCCGCACGCTGCTGGCCGGGCTCGCGCTGGTGGTCGTGTTCGCCTCGCTGGCGGGCGCCTCCGACACGGTGGGCCAGCTGATCGGCTTCCGCGCCGGCTGGGGGCTGGGCAACGCGCTGTTCGTGGCCACCGCCCTGGCGGTGATCGTCGGGGCGGCCAGCGGCGGCGCCGAGTCGGCGATCATCCTCTACGAGGCGGCGCTCGGCCTCGGCATCTCCATGGGCCCCCTGCTCGGCGCGCTGCTCGGCGACATGAGCTGGCGCTACCCGTTCTTCGGCACCGCCGCCCTGATGGCCGCGGGCTTCCTGCTGATCGCCGCGCTGCTCGGGCCGACGCCCCCGCCGCAGCGGCGGACCGGGCTGACGGACCCGATCCGCGCGCTCGCCCACGGCGGCCTGGCGACCGCCGCGTTCACCGCGCTGTTCTACAACTACGCGTTCTTCACCGTCCTGGCCTTCACCCCGTTCGTCCTGGGCATGGACGCGCACGGCATCGGCCTGGTGTTCTTCGGCTGGGGCGTGATGGTGGCGCTGGCCTCGGTGTTCGGCGCGCCGTTCCTGCAGCGCCGTATTGGAACGGTCCGAGTGATGCACCTGGCGCTCGGGCTGCTCGTGCTGTGCCAGCTCGGCCTGGCGCTGACGGGCCGCACCGGGATCATCATCTCCACGATCCTGTCCGGCATCCCCATCGGCCTGAACAACACCGCCTTCACCGAGGCCGCCATGGAGGTCTCCGACGCGCCCCGCCCGGTCGCCTCGGCGGGCTACAACTTCGTCCGCTGGCTCGGCGGCGCCATCGCCCCATACGCGGCCGGACGGCTCGGCGAAGAGATCAACGCGGACCTGCCGTACTACGTCGGCGTGGTCAGCTGCCTGATCGCCGTGCTGATCCTCGTCCTGCGCCGGCGCCACCTGAGCGGCCTGGAGCGCGTGGACAACGACCACGCCGTCCAGGAGAACCCGCTGCCCAGCCGCACCTAGCCCCCTGGACGCGCTGACGGCCCCCGGGACGCGTCCCGGGGGCCGTTTGTATGCCGCTTGTGAGCCGCCGCCGGTCAGTGGAGGCCGTTGAGCTTGGCGATGCGGCGCTCGTACATGCGCAGCACATCGGCGCGCGCCGCGTGCTTGCTCTCGTACTCGCGCAGCAGCTTCACCTGGTCGACCGTCAGGCCGCGCAGCCGGGCGCGCAGCTGCGGCAGCGTGGCCTCGTCGTAGTTGGGCACCGGCAGGTCCTCGGCGACCTTCTCGGCCTCGGCCTGCGCCGCGGGCTTCGACTCGGGGCGCGGATCGAACCGCGCCTCGTTCTTCGACCCGGCCTCGGTGCCGGCCGTGGGCTCGGGCTCGCGCTCGGCCCGGGGCTCCGGTTCGGGGGCGGGCCCCGGCGCCGGCTTGACCTCGGCCTCGGGAGCGGGCTCGGCCTCAGGTGCCGGCTTGGTCTCGGGGGCCGACGTGGCCTCAGATGCCGACCTGCTCTCGGGGGCCGGCTTGGCTTCGGGGGTCGGCTTGGTCTCGGGTGCGGGCTTGGCCGCGGCCTCGGGCTTCGGGGCCGGCTTGGGCGCGGGTTCCGGCCGAGGCCTGGTGGCCGCGGGTTTGCCCACGGAGATCTCGCCGCCCGCGGTGCCGCCCGCAGGCTTCGGCCGGGCCGCAGGCCCGGGCCCGGCGGGTCGTCCGGCCGTCCGGCCGCGCGCGGCCGCCGGGGACGGCGCGGATGCGCCCTCGCCGCCGCGCACGCGCTCCACCACTTGGCCGACGACCTTCTCGGCGGTGTGCCGCACGTCCGAGCCCAGCCGGCTCAGCACCGGACGAACCCCGCCGCCCTCGGTCAGCTCCTTGTAGTCCTTGGTCAGCCGGTCGCTCAGCAGCAGCGCCCGGCCCACACCGAACATGGCCAGACGGACGGCGTGCAGCGGGAGGTCGCGAACCTGCTCGCCGACGGTGTCGCGGACCCGCTCCTTGAGGCGGCGCGGCGATCTCGTCATCGTCATCCACTCCCTGCTGTCGGGATCCTTGGCTCGGTCGGTCGGCCACCGCATCGTTCGTCACCTTTCACTCTGCCGTATCGGCGCGAGAGCGGTCACCCCGGGGTTAATGGAATCGCGTCCAACAAGCGCGTGGAGTGGGTCACAGCCAGTCGGCTTCGCCAGAGCCTCCCCCCACCGGGGCGCGCCCCCCCGGGGGGCGGGACGCCGTCGGCCGTACGGGACCGGTGACGCGGCCCGTACGATAGGGCCATGACCTCCACCAGCCAGCGCAAGGTCCTGCTCGCCAAGCCACGCGGTTACTGCGCGGGTGTGGACCGCGCCGTGCAGACGGTCGAGATCGCCCTTGACAAGTACGGGCCGCCCATCTACGTGCGCAAGCAGATCGTCCACAACGTGCACGTCGTCAAGACGCTGGAGGAACGCGGCGCGATCTTCGTGGACGAGACCGAGGAGGTCCCCGAGGGCGCCATCGTGATCTTCTCCGCGCACGGCGTCGCCCCCGTCGTGCACGACGAGGCGCGCAGCCGCAACCTGCGCACCATCGACGCCACCTGCCCGCTGGTCACCAAGGTCCACAAGGAGGCGGTCCGGTTCGCCAAGGAGGACTACGACATCCTCCTGATCGGGCACGAGGGCCACGAGGAGGTCATCGGCACCACCGGCGAGGCGCCCGACCACATCCACCTGGTGGACGGCCCCGACGACGTCGCAGGCGTCCAGGTCCGCGACCCCGAGAAGGTCGCCTGGCTGTCGCAGACCACGCTGTCGGTGGACGAGACGGTCGCCACCGTGGAGAAGCTGCGCGAGCGGTTCCCGAAGCTCGTGGACCCGCCGTCCGACGACATCTGCTACGCCACCCAGAACCGCCAGACCGCCGTCAAGGAGATGGCGGCCCGCGCCCAGCTGGTCATCGTGGTCGGCTCGGCGAACTCGTCCAACTCCAAGCGGCTGGTGGAGGTCGCCAAGGAGCACGGCGCCGACGACGCCCATCTGGTCGACTACCCCGAGCAGATCGACCCGGCCTGGCTGGAGGGCGTCACCACCGTCGGCGTCACCAGCGGCGCCTCCGTCCCCGAGGAACTGGTGCAGGGCGTGCTGGCCTGGCTGGCCGAACGCGGCTACGGCGACGTCGAGGAGATCGAGTCCGTCAAGGAGAGCATGCGCTTCGCTCTGCCGCACGAGCTGCGCAAGGACCTGCGCTCCGCCTGACGGCCCGCCGCCGGGCGGCCCGCGCGGCTCGGCCCGGGGCGCGGTGCGGCTCTGCCGGGGCGCGGTTCAGTCGACCTCGCCGTGGTGGAGGCGGCGGCGGTCGCGGGGGGAGTCCGGCGACTCGTCCCACCGGACCGGGTTCTCGTTCTCCTCCTCCTCGAACAGCCGCGTGCGGGCCAGCTTGGCGCGCAGCTCCCGGACGTTGGCCGGCAGCCCGCGCGGCAGCGACAGCAGCAGCACCAGCAGCGTCCCCAAGAACAGCCACGGCGCCGTGGTGGCCAGGGACGTCAGCACGCCCACCGTCACTCCGCGCAGCAGCGACCCCTGCCCCAGGGTGGTCAGGAACTCGGCCAGGACGGTCGCCGCCAGGAACACCAGCGGCGGGCTGACCACCAGCGTCAGCAGGTCGGCGGGACGGGTGGTCAGGACCGCCAGCACGCACCCGGCGACGAACCCCGCTCCCGCCAGCAGCTCCCAGTCCAGCCACCGCGACAGCAACGCGCCCACCAGCCCGGCGGCGAAGATCACCACGATGCCGCCGCGCCCGGTCAGCGTGGTCGGCGAGCCGCCCGGCCCGCCCGCGCGGGAGCGTGCGGCGGTGCCGCGCCCGCGCCGGCCTCCACGTCGCACAGCTCTCCCCGGGGCAGGCGAGGCGTCCTCCGACGCGTCGCGTACCGTCGATGAACTCATTGCCACCTCTTTCGCCGATCAATCTGATCAGGGATGGCCCGTCCGCCGAAACCTACCGGTTCGGTCGCCTGCCCCGGCCGGGAACGCCCGTCCGCGCCCGGCTCGCCGTCGGCCGCCTCGCCGTGCCCGCCCCCGGTGCTCCCGCCCGCGGCGCCGTCGCCGGTGTCGCGGAACTCGGCGGCCGACAGTGCGCGCGGGCTCTCCTGCACCGGTTCGGGGCCGTCCAGCGCCGCCTCCACCACCCCCAGCTCGTTCAGGCGGCGCGCGCTGACCAGCACCCGGGTCTCCAGCGAGCCGACCGTGCGGTTGTAGGACCTGACGGCGTTCGTCAGCGAGCGGCCCAGCTCGTCCACGTGCCGCCCCATCGTGCCGAGCCGCTCGTACAGCTCCTTGCCGAGCTCGAACACCGCGCGCGCGTTGCGCGACAGGGCCGCCTGCTGCCAGGCGTAGGAGGCGGTCCGCAGCATCGTGATGAGGGTGGTCGGCGTGGCGATGTGCACCCGGCGGCTCATCGCGTACTCCAGCAGGCCGGGGTCGCGGTCCAGCGCCGGAGCGAGGAACGCCTCGCCCGGGATGAACAGCACGACGAACTCGGGGGCCGGGCTGAACGCCTGCCAGTACGACTTGGCGGCCAGCCGGTCCACGTGGTCGCGCAGGTGACGGGCGTGCGCGTCCAAGCGCGCGCGCTCGACGGCGGGGTCGTCCGCCTCGGCCGCCTCCAGGTACGCGGCCAGGGACACCTTGGAGTCCACGACGATGCTCTTGCCGCCCACGAGCCGCACCACCATGTCGGGGCGCACCGTCCCGTCCACCGTGGACGCGGCGGCCTGCTCGTCGAAGTCGCAGTGGTGCGTCATCCCGGCGAGCTCCACCACACGGCGCAGCTGCAGCTCGCCCCACCGCCCCCGGGCCTCGGGACGTTGCAGCGCCCGCACCAGCGTCCGGGTCTCGTTGCGCAGCTGCTCGGAACTCTGCCGGACGAAGTCGACCTGCTTGGCCAGCATCGCGTGCGACTCGCGGCGGCCCGTCTCGACCTCGCGCAGCTGCTCCTCCACCTTGGCCAGCGTCTCGCGCAGGGGGGCCACCAGGTGCTCCACCGCCTGCTTGCGGCGTTCCAGCTCGCCCGCGGCCTCCGCCCCCGCCGCCTTCAGCCGCGCGTCGGCCAGTTCCAGGAAGCGTTCGTTGCTGGCGTCGAGCGCACGCGCCGACAGGCTCTCGAAGCGCTCGGCCATCCGCTCCTCGGCGTAGGCCAGCTTCTCCTCGGCCGCCCTGGCCCGGGCGATGAGCCCGGCCTGGCGGCCGGTGGCGAGCGCGAAACCGACCACCACGCCGAGGGCGGCCCCCAGCAGCAGGCCGGCGAACAGCGCGAGATCCATCCGTTCATCGTGACAGCGCGGCCCGGCGCCGCCGGGAGCGACGCGCCGGACGACACCGCCCCGGACAAATGACCTCAGCGACTACTTACACCCGTGAAGCGGGCACGGTAGCGTCCGATGGCGCCGGTGTGGCCGCCATGGAGGAGACCGACAGGATGACGACCAGCACCAGCCCAGGGCCGCTACATCTCGCCGCGGCGACGGCGGCGCAGCGCAGAGTCGCCCGGACGCTGGCGATGGAACCGGGCGGCCCGCCCACCCTGCGCGCCCGCATCGCCAACCAGCTCCTGCGCGCCACGGTGAAGACCGCCTGGCAGTGCGCCCCCGACTCCCCGGCAGGTCTGACGCGCATGCAGCGCGTCGTCGGTGCCGTCGCACGATTGCAGGCCGTCCCGCCCGGCGTATCCACGGCACCGCAGGACCTGGGGGCCTGCACGGCCGAGTGGGTGCGCGCCGGTACGCCCGACGAACGGCGCGTCGTCCTCCACCTGCACGGCGGCGCGTACTTCTTCGGAAGCCCCCGCCTGTACCGTCCGTTCAGCTGGCGCCTGTCGGCCGCCACGGGACGCCCCGTGCTCGCACTGGACTACCGGCTGGCGCCCCGCCACACCCCCGCCGACGCCCTGGAGGACGCGCTCACCGCCTACGACTTCCTGCTGGGCCGCGGGTACCGGGCGCAGGACGTCGTCGTCGCCGGGGACTCCGCCGGTGGGCACCTGACCCTCGCGCTACTGCTGGAGCTGAAGAGCCGGGGCACACCCCTGCCCGCGGCCGCGGTCTGCCTGTCCCCGTGGGTCGACCTGTGCTGCGAGGCCGACTCGCACCGTCTCAACCGCCGCACCGAGTACCTCCTGCCCGCGGGCAAGCTCGCCCGGCTCGGCCGCCTGTACTGCCGCGGCAAAGACGGCGACGATCCCGTGTTCGCCCCGCTGCGCGGCGACCTGTCGGGCCTGCCGCCGCTGATGGTCATGGCCAGCGGCTCGGAGATCCTGCGCGACGACGCCCGCGGCGTGGCCGAGCGGGCGCGCGCGGCCGGGGTGCACGCCGTCTACCAGGAATGGGACGGCCAGGCGCACGTCTTCCCGCTGTTCGCCGGGTTCGTCCCCGAGGGCAGGGCGGCCTTCCGGCACATCGCCGAGTTCCTGCGGGCCGCGGAGGCCTGAGCCGTCCTCCCGCCGGCGGTCCGGTCGGCGTCCGTCCGACGTCCGTCCGGCGTCTGCGGGCCCATAGACTTGAGGGTCGTGAGCCTTTCCATCGGAATCGTCGGCCTGCCCAACGTCGGCAAGTCCACCCTGTTCAACGCGCTGACCAAGAACGAGGCGCTGGCCGCCAACTACCCGTTCGCGACCATCGAGCCCAACGTCGGCGTGGTCGGGGTGCCCGACCCGCGGCTGAACCGGCTGGCGGAGATCTTCGGCTCGCAGCGGATCGTCCCGGCGACCATGGAGTTCGTGGACATCGCCGGGCTCGTCAAGGGCGCCTCCGAGGGGCAGGGCCTGGGCAACAAGTTCCTGGCCAACATCCGCGAGACCAACGCCATCTGCCAGATCATCCGGGTGTTCAAGGACCCGGACGTCACCCATGTGGACGGCGAGGTGGCGCCCGCCCGCGACATCGAGACGATCAACACCGAGCTGGTCCTGGCCGACCTGCAGACGATCGAGCGGGCCCTGCCGCGCCTGGAGAAGGAGGCGCGCACCAGCAAGGACAAGGACAAGCTCGCGGTCGTCGACGCGGTCACCGCCGCGCAGAAGGTGCTGAACGAGGGCGTCACGCTGTTCGCGGGCGCCGCCGGGGCCGGGATCGACCTGGCGCTGCTGCGCGAGCTGCACCTGCTGACCGCCAAGCCCTTCCTGTACGTGTTCAACCTCGACGAGGAGGAGCTCGGCGACGAGGGCCTGCGCACCCGGCTGAGCGAGCTGGTCGCCCCGGCCGAGGCGATCTTCCTGGACGCCAAGATCGAGTCCGAGCTGATCGAGCTGCCCGACGAGGAGGCGCTGGAGCTGCTGCAGGGGATGGGCCAGGAGGAGTCCGGCCTGTCGCAGCTGGTGCGCATCGGCTTCGACACCCTCGGCCTGCAGACCTACCTGACCGCCGGCCCCAAGGAGGCCCGCGCCTGGACGATCCGCAAGGGCGCCACCGCGCCCGAGGCGGCCGGGGTCATCCACAGCGACTTCCAGCGCGGCTTCATCAAGGCCGAGATCGTCTCCTTCGACGACCTGGTCGCCGAGGGCTCCATGGCCGCCGCCCGCAACGCCGGGAAGGTCCGCATGGAGGGCAAGGACTACGTCATGCAGGACGGCGACGTGGTCGAGTTCCGCTTCAACGTCTGACCGCCGGGCGCGGTGTGGGAGTTGCACCGCAACCTGCAGCCCGCCGCCGGCGGACCGCTTCGGCGCCCCGCCGCGCGGAGGGTGGCCCGGCGGGTCGATCGCCCTTGCCCGCGCGGCGGCGGCCGCGTACCGCCGACCGTGATGCCTTGTCCGTTTTATAGCGGAATGTCGGTTTTCTGGGAATGGTCGTCCGAAACCCTGCCTGACCTGGTAGGTAAGCACCCTCCCGCGCCGGGGTGCTCGTCCCGAAGGGCGTTCGGCGCACTGTTCGGCGCCATGGATAGGGGATCGTCACCGTTTGGCAATCTTCCCCGTTCCGACTGAGGTGGATTGCATTATCCACAACCGCGTGCCGGGGCTGTGCTTCGCCGCGATGCGCTGGAACAATTGACGCTCGTGGTTACCCTGGGCCCGTAGTGGGGTCCAGAAACCGTGTCGTCCGCCCCTCGGGCGGGCGAGGCCGCACCAGGACAGGACCAGAGCAGGACCAGGCACAGGCAACGACCGCGCCGATCGGGGCGAGGCGCGAGCGGAGGCAGGATGGCTCGCAGGTCGGCCGTGGGACACGGCCGTGAGACCGCCGTGGCCGAGGAGGCGGCGCCGGCAGGCGCCGCGCTCGGCCAGGCCGTCGATCCGTGGGACGCGCCGGAGGGCGACGGCCGCCGGAAGCGCTCCGGCGGCGGCTCCGGCACCCGGGGAGGCCGCTGGAGCGGCTCCGGCGGCCGCTGGTGGATCTGGGTCGGCCGCGCCGTCCTGTGGGCGCTGATCATCGTCATCGTCGTCAACGGCGTGCGCGCCCCGTTCGAACGCTTCACCGCCGACGACAGCGGCTCGTCCGGCACCTCCGCCCCAGGGAAGGGCGCCCGGTTCCCCAGCAGCGCGGCGGGCGCGTTCGCACTGCAGTTCGCCAACGTCTACCTCAACTACGACCAGAAGAACGCGGGGGCCCGCGAGGAGCAGCTGCGCGCGTTCCTCCCCGAGGAGTCCGACGGGCAGTTCGGCTGGAACGGCGTCGGGCAGCAGCAGGTCCAGTCGGTCAACGTGGCCGGGGTGGACGTCAAGGACGACCACAACGGCATCGTCACCGTGCTGGCGCGCAGCGAGGACAGGTGGCTGCGGCTGGCCGTGCCCGTCTACGCCGCCGACGCCTCGTCGCTGGTCGTCTCCGGCCGCCCCGCGCTGCTGCCGCCCCCGAGCAAGGCCGCACTCCCGCAGCAGGGCGTGCGCGAACGCGACAGCGCGCTGGAGTCCGAGCTGCAGCCCGTCCTCGGCAACTTCTTCCCGGCGTACGCCAGCAGCAACCAGGCGACGCTGTCGCGCTTCTCCGACGGCGCGGCCATCGGCGGGCTCGCCAACACGGTGACCTTCTACCAGGTCCGCGAGATCATCGCGCCGCGCGGACCGGCGGGCGAGCGGACGGTCACCGCCACCGTCGCCTGGCAGCTGCCCGGCACCGGCCCCTCCGGCGGGGGCGGCGAGCTGGAGCAGACCTACGAACTGAAAATGATCAAGAAGGGGTCCACCTGGTACGTGCGAGACATCCGCGGCGCCACCCCAACGAGCGGATCATGAGAGGCCACGACGTGAGAGCACACCGGGGCCCGACCTCGCGCCGGACCCCCCGACCAGGAGGTTAGTTTCAGTCGATGCTGCAGCACATCATGGCGTCGATTCCGCTTGACGTCGTCGCGGCGCCCAACGACGAACTGCGGACCGACCAGCTCGCGGACTGGCTGCGCCAGATATTCGGCCCGTTGTTCCTCGTCATCGTGGGCATTGTCGCGATTTTTTTCTTGTTCACCCGGGAAATCACTCGTTTTGTGCAGTTCATTGTCCTGGCCATTGGGATCGGGGTGGTCTTCTACGTGCCGAACATCATCGAGACCACGGCCAAAGCGATCGCCAAGGCCCTCGGGGTCGATCTGACCTGAGCAGGGCCCCGCGGTCACCGAGGGAGGTCGGAACGGCCCCGCGCGGGCCGCAGGCGGCACTGTGCTTGCACAGTTAGGGGAGTTGGGGCGTGGATCTACCCACGTACACGAACATATGGCGCATTGAGAAGCGGTTGTACAAGCTGTACGACCTGCGGCTCCCGATGCCTCTGCCGCTCGTCCAGATCGGCGTGTTCGCCGGCGTGTTCGTGCCGTGGATCGTACTGCTGCGTTTCGTCGGCGTCCCCTTCGAGTCCCCGTGGCACGTGCTCTACATCGTTCCGCCGGGGGTGCTGACCTGGCTGGCCACCCGCCCGGTCATCGAGGGCAAGCGGCTGACCGAGCTGCTGCTGTCGCAGGCGCGCTTCCTGGCCGAGCCGCGCACCTGGTGCCGGCTGACCCCGATCCGCGAACCGCGCGAGGTCGTCGTCGTGGCCCGCGTCTGGCGCCGCGCAGGCGCCCCGGCCCCGGCCGCCGCCCCCGAACGCGCCGCCATCAAGTCGCGGCGCAGGTCCCGCCGCGCCCGGGCGGCGGTGGAGGAGGCCCCCGTCCCCGTTCTGGCCCCCAGCCCCGCCGTGGCCTCGGCCCCGCAGCCCCTGGCCGAGTACTCCGCCCAGCGCCGGGCCGCCGCCAACGGCTCCCGGCCCGCCGCGGCCGCGACAGGCCCCGCCGCAGTACAGCCTGCCGAAGACGGCCACGTCCACTCGGGCGAGCTGTCCGCCACGCCGCACCGCCACACCCCGCCGTGGGCGCGCCCCGCCCCGGCGGATGCGACCGCGCCCCGGGCCCGCGCGTCCGCTGGGGACGGCCAGGCCCCCCAGCCCGCCGCCACCGCCCCGCGCAGGTCGCCGTGGCCCGAAGCACCCGTCGGCGGCACGGCGTCCCCCCGGGCACGGCAGGACGACTCCAACGCGTCCCCCTCCGGCGAAGCCGACGCCCCCGTCCCCGCTCACGCGGCAGACGACGGGCGTTCGCCTCGAATCGGTGCTCCCGCCGAGCAGGCAGGCCACCCCTCGTCGCCGCGGGCGGAGGGCCCTGAGGCGCCGTCCGTTCAGCAGTCCGAAGCCGGCACGTCCGGCCGCGCCATAGGTGACGGCGGGCGTTCGTCCGAGGCCGGGGCGCCCGGCAAGGGGGCGCGTCGTGGCCCGGCGCCGTGGGCGGAGACGTCGGCGGGTGCGCAGGCCGACCGGGACCAGGCCCGGGCCGCCACCGGGAACGGACAGGTGCCATCGCCGGGGGCGGCCGAGGGCGCGGACGCTCCGAACGCACCGTCTCGGCCGGCGGCGGACGAGCACGCACGCGAACGGGACACCGAGCGGCAGCGGCCCGCGACGGCGCCGCGCAGGTCCTACGTGGTCGGCACCGAGAACGACGTGCGCGTCGCCGGTCCGGAGTCGCTGAAGAACAGAAAGTACAAGCCGTGGCGGCGCCGGTCCCGCGGCATCGCGCACGAGGACGACACGCAGGCGGCGCCCGCCGCCCGGGCAGGCGCCGAGGACCGGCCCGGCGAGCTCGACCGTCCCCCGGCCACGCCGACGCTTGAAGCCTCCCCCGCCGAGGACGCCCCGGCGGCCGGGTCCGGCAAGCGCGCCTTCGCCTCCGGCACGCGGCGCCCCGGGGCATCGGCGGAGTTCTGGCAGGCGGGGGAGCCCGGCGGCCAGGAGCAGCGGCCCGCGCAGGAACCGCCGGCGACCCGTCCCGACGTCCCCCGGCAGGACCCTGCCGCGCCCGGTTCCGCGCCCGCCGCGACACGCCCCGACATTCCGCGTGCCACGCCTCCCGCGCCGGTGACGCGGCCGGACATCCCGGTGCGGCCGCCGCAGGGGGACGGCACCAGCGCTCCCGAACCGACCAGGCCCGAGATCCCGACGGTGCCGGGGGCCTTCGGCAGCGGAGGGCAGCCCGAGCCGCCCCGGCCCCCGGAGCCTCGGGAGCCGCAGCCGCAGCGGCCCGCCGCGCAGCATTCGCAGCCGGTCGGCGACGAGACCGCCGGGCGGCCCCAGACGGAGCAGCCGCCCAGGCCGCTGCGTCCGGCCACCACCGACGCGCGCGTGTGGCCGCCCGTGCCGGCGCCGCGGCACGAGCATGCCGAGCCGCAACCGCGGGCCGACGAGCAGGCGCAGGCGGAACCGGAGGCGCACGAGCCGCCTCGCGAGGTGCGGTCGGGGCCCGCGTCGCCCATCCGGACGGGGCCGCCGCCCGTGCAGCCGCGCCCCCGTCCGCGGCCGATGCCGCTGCCGGAACCGCCCGCGCAGGCGCCCGCCATCACACCCCCCGACCCCGAGCAGCAGCCCGCGCCCACGGGCGGGCTGCGGCGGCTGCTCCAGGCGGTCGGCGGCGGGCACGGCGAGGTCGACGCCGAGTACGAGCAGCGGCTCCAGCAGCCGTTCCAGGGCACCCGGCACATCGTGGTGCTCGGCTGCACCGGCGGCGCCGGGCAGACCGTCACCGCGCTGATGCTCGGCCACACCTTCGCCCAGCACAACGGCGAACCGGTGGTGGCGATCGACATCAACCCGGGGCCGGGCGCGCTGGCCCGCCGCACCCGCAGCGAGACCAACGAGACGCTCACCGGGCTCATCACCCGCGCCGACCAGGTCACCAGCCTCACCGCGATGCGCCGCTACACCTCGCAGGCCAAGTCCGGGCTGGACGTGATCGCGGCGGGCAAGAACCCGCTGCAGGCGCTGGACGACCGCGACTACGCCCTGGCGATCCGCACCATCGACAAGTTCTACTCGGTGACCCTGCTGGACGCGGCCGCCGCGGTGGTGGCGCGGGTGCTGCCGTACGCCGACCAGCTGGTGCTGGTGGCGCCCGCCAGCGCCGACGCGCCGCGCGCGGTGGCGATGACGTTCGAGTGGCTGGACGGGCACGGCTACTCCGAGCTGCGCTCCCGCGCCGTGACGGTGATCAACGGGGTGAGCCGCCGCAGCATGGGCGACGTCGAGCAGGCCGAGGCGGTCGCCCGCGGGCGCTGCCGGGCGCTCGTGCGCATCCCGTGGGACGATCATCTCAGCATGGACCGCGCGCCGCGCAACGAGCTGAGGTCGCTGCGCGCCCCGACGCGGCGTGCCTACCTCGCCCTCGCCGGCGTGGTCGCCGGCGGGTTCGCCCTCGTACCCGAGCGTTACCAGGAGCCGCAGCAGCAGGAGCAGGAGGCCACCCGATGAGCAGGGCAGCGAAGGCTCGGGCGAGCCGGCTGGCGGTGCGGTACTTCGACGACCGGGTACTGCTCACCGACAGCGCGGCATGGGCGTACTTCCGGCTGCCGACGGTGTCGTACGAGTTCACCACCGCCGAGGAGCGCGAGGCGCTGGCCACCAACATCACCATCGCGCTGGCCGGGATCCGGATGCAGGACGCCGAGATCCACCTGCGCATCGCGCACCGCACGTACCCGGCGGCGGACTGGGCGCTGGCGCTGGACCGCACGTCCGACGGCGGAGCCGGCTGGCGCGAGTACCTGGAGGAGACCTACGCGCACGTCTGGGCCAAGGACTTCTGGACCAAGGAGGTCTACCTGGGCGTGCGGCTCGGCCCGCGCGGCATGGGCGCGCACCTGTCGGGCGGGGTGCTGGCGCAGCTGCTCGGCCTCTACAAGCGCAGCGAGCAGGCGCTGGGCATCGACGACGACGCCATCGACGGCAAGGAGATCGCCCGCTGGACCGAGCAGGCCGAGCGGCTCGGCCGGGCGCTGTCGTCGTCGGCGCTGTACGCCAGGCACGCCACCTCCACGGAGGTGGCGTGGCTGTTCCAGCACGCGGTGACCGCGTCGCTGGCCGACCCGCCGCCCTCGGCGGTGCCGCGCCGCACCTGGGGCAAGGGCGAGATCGAGGCGCTGGTCGAAGGCGCCATCCACAACGGCCGCTCGTACCTGAGGGTGGAGCAGCCCAACACGAGCGGGGTGGGGCCGGGCGCCACCGCCCAGTCGTATGTGGCGTACCTGTCGTTCGCCCGGTTCCCCGACATGATGCCGTTCCCCGACGGCGAACCGTGGCTGCACTACGCCGACGCGCTGCCGTTCCCCGTGGAGATCAGCTCGCGGATGAAGCTGATCCCGCCCGCCAAGGCGTCCAAGGACGTCTCCCGCAAGCTGGCGCACGCCCGCGACATGGACCAGCACATCCGCGAGGCGGGCGCCGAGGCGCCGATCGCGCTGGCCGAGCAGATCGACGCGGCGCGGATGCTGGAGCACGGCATCACCAAGGAGCGGCTGCCGTTCGTGTACGGCTGGCACCGGCTGATCGTGTCGGCGCCGACGGAGGAGCTGCTGGCGCAGCGGGTCGACGCGGTCGTCGAGCACTACCGCGACATCGGCATCGACGTGGTGAACTCCACCGGCGACCAGTTCTCGCTGTTCTGCGAGTCGCTGCCGGGCGACCGGATCAGGCTGAACGCCTACGCGCAGCGCCAGCCGCTGCGCACCATCGCGGGCGGCATGCCCACCGCGACCGTCGACCTCGGCGACCGCCCCGACGACAACGGCGAGGGCTGGGTCGGCCCCTACATCGGCGAGACGCTCGGCCGGGCGAGGTCCATCGTGCACTTCGACCCGCTGGTCGCCGCGGCCCGCAACCGCCCCACCGCGGTCGCGATCACCGGCGAGCCGGGCGGCGGCAAGACCACGCTGGCGCTGCTGCTGCTCTACCAGATGGCGCTGCGCGGGGTGACGATCGCGGCGATCGACCCCAAGGGCGACGCCGAGTCGCTGGTGCAGCTGCTGCGCTCGCGCGGCCGCAAGGCGCGGATCCTGCCGCTGGGGTCGGCGGCGCCCGGCCTGCTGGACCCGTTCTCGTTCGGGGACGACCTGGCCGCCAAGAAGACCATGGCGACCGAGACGCTGCGGCTGCTGCTGCCGCGCATGTCCGAGGAGCGCGAGTCGGCCATGATCCAGGCGGTGGGCGCGGTCGCCAACGCCGACCGGCCGTCGCTCGGCAAGGTCGTCGACTTCCTGGAGCAGGCCGACGACCCGGCGTCCAAGAACCTGGGCGCGGTGCTGCGGTCGATGTCGGAGATGCGGCTGGCGCGGCTGTGCTTCGACCCGTCCGGCGGGGAGCGCATCGACTCCGAGGGCTGGACGACGGTGTTCACGCTGAGCGGCCTGACCCTGCCCGACATGGCGATCTCGCGGGACGACTACTCCTACGAGCAGCGCCTGTCGGTGGCGCTGATGTACCTGGTGTCGCAGTTCGCGCGGCGGCTGATGCACGGCCTGGACCGGCGGCTGCCCAAGGCGATCTTCCTGGACGAGGCGTGGGCCATCACCTCCACGCCCGAGGGCGCCAAGCTCGTCCCCGAGGTGTCGCGGATGGGCCGGTCCCGCAACACCGCCCTGATCCTGGTGTCGCAGAACGCCGGAGACCTCTTGAACGAACAGGTGACCAACTGCTTGTCGTCGGTGTTCTCGTTCCGCTCCACCGAACGGGTGGAGGTCGGGAACGTGATGTCGCTGCTGGGGGTGGAGAACTCCGACGAGCACCGGGCCGTGCTGCGCAACCTGGGCAACGGCGAGTGCATCTTCCGCGACCTGGACGGACGGGCGGGCCGCATCGGGATCGACCTGATCTCCGAGGAGCTGCTGCGCTGGCTGGACACCAACCCGACCAGATCGCGTCCGGGGGCGGAACTCACCGCGGCGGGGGCGGACATCGAGGAGGTCGGCCGATGAGGGGTCCCCGGTTGGCGGGCGCGGCACGCCGCGTCCGCACGATGGCCCGCCCCGCGCGCGGCGGCGGCCTGGCTGGTCGCAAGGCAAGGCGTGGTGTGCCCGGCGGCGGTGCGGCCGTCGGCGGCCGGGGCGGGAGACGAGCCGTGGGGCAGGGCGGCGTTCGGCGTGCCGTGACAGGTCGGATGGCCGGACGTCTGGTGCGGCGTCCGGCGCGCGTGCGCGTGCAGCGTTCACCGGCCGAAGGGCTCGACCCGGCCGTCCTGAGGGCGCGGCGGCGGCGCATGCGTCCGGCGCGGCGCCGGTCGGCGGTGCTGCTGGCGCTGCTGGCGGTGTTCCTGCTCAGCCCGGTGGCGCCCGCCGGTGCGTCGATCCCGCTGCCGAGCGTGGGCGACGCCTGCCGTCCGGCCGACAACCCGCTGCCCGAGCAGTACGGGTCGGGCCTCGACGGGATGATCATGCCGCCCGGCTACCCGGACGAGAAGCTGCGCAAGACCCCGGTCGAGGACCTGACCTACTACGACCGGTACGGGATGGCGGGCCAGTTCTGGTACGCGGTCGACATGGGCTGCTCGGACGCGATGGCCATGGTGGGCAACGGGCTGGCCAACACCACGTTCACGCTGGTGCGCGTCATCGACCGCACCACCATCAGCGTGTACCAGGCCGCCGCGTCCGACTCGCTGCTGGGCTGGCTCAAGAACACCGTCGACGGCGTCATCAGCGACATCGGCACGACGTTCAACGCCCGCTACTGGTCCTGGGTGGTGATCCTGGGCGCGATGTGGCTGGCCTGGTGGGGGCTGGTCCGCAAGCGCGCCAGCAGGGTCACCGAGGGCGTGATCTGGATGGTCGCGGCCATGGTGGCGCTGATCTGGCTGATCGCCCGTCCCGGGGACTTCACCACGCTCGGCACCAAGGTGTCGGAGGCGACCAGCGCCGCGTTCAACGCCGCGCTGCCGCAGAGCGACACCCGCGGCAGCACCTGCATCCCGCGGCCGGACGGCAAGCCGGACCCGGCGACCACGACGAAGGTGGACGCCACCACCCGCAACGCCAACGGGCTGTGGGTGGCGCTGGTGTGCAAGCCGTGGCTGATGGGCGAGTTCGGCACCGCCGACCCCGACGCCAAGATCGTCAAGGAGAACGCCGACAAGCTGCTGTGGGCGCAGGCGGTCGACATGCCCGAAACATACGGCCAGCAGCGGCTCGACCTGGAGAAGAAGTACGACACCTACAAGGACGTCGCCAACAACATCAAGGACGAGCACGCCGGCGTCTACCCGCTGTTCCAGGGCAAGAACTGGCAGAGCCGGCTCGCGGTGGCCTTCGGCGGGCTGTTCGCCGCACTGGTGGCGGGGCTGCTCATCCTGGTCATCGCCATCGCGTTGATCGTGGTGAAGATCGCGTTCCTGCTGCTGCTGGTGGCCGGGCCGATCTTCCTGGGCATCGGCATCCATCCGGGCATCGGCCGGGTGATCGCGGTGCGCTGGCTGGAGCTGCTGCTGTCGATGCTGCTCAAGCAGGCCGCGCTGATCGGCGTGCTGTCGCTGCTGCTGTGGGCGTACGGGCTGATCCTCGGCGAGACGCTGCCGTGGGGCCTGCAGATCCTGCTCATCGCGCTGGTCACGTTCGCGGCTTTCGTCTACCGCAAGCCGTTCCAGCACCTGTTCTCCGCGGTCGGCTACTCGGCCGTGGGGGCGCGGGAGAAGAGCGAGGCGCAGCTCGACAAGTCGGTGGCGGAGGCGCGCAAGAGCACCACGGCGCTGGCGACCGCGGTGGTGCCGGGTGCGGCCGGGTACCGGCTGGGCCGCCTCGGCAAGAACGAGGCCGGTGCCGACACGGCGGGGCTGTCGGACGCGTCCGTCGGCGCCGGTACGGCCTCCGAGCGGCGCGGCGCGGCCGGTGCGGCGGCGGGGAACGGCGAGGGCTCCTCCTCGGACGCGGCGCCGGTGCTGGCGGCCAAGCCGCGCAACGCGGCGGCGGCCGGACGGCCGCGGC